>DATEFR010000772.1:0-13529 GCA_035280545.1 Burkholderiaceae bacterium
CGACTGCGCCAATGCGCGCGCCATCGCCGGCTCGGCCGCGAATGCGCCGTTGCCGGTCTTCACGTCCATCACCAGGCCATGCAAGCCGGCCGCGAGCTTCTTCGAGAGGATGCTCGCGGTGATCAGCGCAATCGACTCGACTGTCGCGGTCACGTCGCGAATCGCATAGAGGCGCGAATCGGCCGGCGCGATCTCGCCGGTCGCGCCGACGATCGCGCAGCCCGCCTCGCGCAGCACGTCGCGCAGCGTTGCGACCGGCACCTGGGTGCGATAGCCGGGGATGCTGTCGAGCTTGTCCAGCGTGCCGCCGGTGTGGCCGAGACCGCGCCCGGAGATCATCGGCACGAAACCACCGCACGCGGCCACGATGGGGCCGAGGATCAGGCTGACCTTGTCGCCGACGCCACCGGTCGAATGCTTGTCCAGCACCGGCCCGGGCAGCACCGCATCGGCCCAGTCCAGCACGTCGCCGGAGCGCGTCATCGCGCGGGTCAGCGCAACGGTTTCCGTGCTCGACATGCCGCGCAGGAACAGCGCCATCGCCATCGCCGCGGCCTGCGAGTCGCTCCACGACGCGTCGACCAGGCCGCGCACGAAGGCGTCGACCTGTTCGTCGGTCAGCGCGTGGCCGTCGCGTTTGCGGCGGATGATCTCCTGCGCGAGCATCGCGGTCGTCTTCGATTAGCCTTCGATTCGCCTTCGAGCTCGTGCTCAGTACGAGCCGGGCGCTGCCGGTGCCGGCGCGGCCTTGCCGCCGAGCACGGCCTCGATGTCGTTGAGCAGGCTGCTCGCGCCGATGCGAAAGCGACGCGGCTGCAGGGCCTGCGGACCGAGGATTTCGCGGCACAGCGCAAGGTAGGTTGCGGCATCGGCCACAGTGCGGATGCCGCCCGATGCCTTGAAACCGACGCGAGCCGCGGCCGTCGCGTCGGCGGCGATCTCGCGCAGCATCACACGCGCCGCCCGCGGGGTGGCACTGACGGGCGTCTTGCCGGTGCTGGTCTTCAGGAAGTCGGCGCCGCTCGAAAGGCTGAGCTGCGCGGCGCGCGCGATCAGCGCATCGTCGGCGAGCACGCCGGTCTCGAGGATCACTTTCAGCACGAGGCCGTCGCATGCCTTGCGCACCGCGGACAGCAATGACGCGACCGCCGCTTCGTCGCCTTGCCGCAGCCGCTCGAACGGCAGCACGACATCGACCTCCTGCGCGCCGGCCTGCACGATCTCGGCCGTGTCGCGCACGGCGCGTGCGACATCGGCGCCGCCGTCCGGGAAGTTCGCGACCGCCGCGACCGCGATGTCCGCCGGCAACGATCGCCGCGCAAATGCCGCGAAGCGCGGCCAGACGCAAACCGCCGCGACCGGCCCATGCGGGCCTTGCGCGCGCTCGCACAAGCGCGCGATGTCGGCTTCGGTGTCGGCGTCGTTCAGGCTGGTCAGATCCAGGCACGCCAGCGCGATGCGCGCGCTGGCGTGCAGGTCGCTCGTGAAATCCAGATCGTCATGGCTCATGGTTGTTCCTCACAGCACGATGGCCGCGATCACGTCGGCCAGCAGGCGGCTCGCGCCCTCGCTCGCGGCCTGTGCCTGCGCGAGCGTGTGCGCATGGCTCAGCGACTCGTCCGACAGGCCCGCCGCCATGTTGGTCAACAACGAGAACGCCAGCACCTTCATGCCGAGCCGGCGCGCGAGGATGGTCTCGGGCACCGTGCTCATGCCGACCGCATCGGCGCCCAGGCGCTGGAACATGCGAATCTCCGCCGGCGTCTCGAACTGCGGGCCGAGGTTCCACACGTACACGCCTTCGCGCAGCACGACACCGCTGCGCTGCGCGACGCCCTGCGCGGTCGCGCGCAGGCCCGGGTCGTAAGCGTTCATCATGTCGACGAAACGCTCCGAGCCGCCCTCGCCGACCAGCGGCGAGCGCTGCGACAGGTTGATGTGATCCGCGAGCACCATCAGCTCGCCGGGCGCCCACTGCGGATGCAGGCTGCCGGCCGCGTTGGTCTGCACCAGCACCTCGCAGCCGATCTCGCGCAGCACCTGCAGCGGCAGCTTCATGCCGTGCACGTCGCCGCTTTCGTAGGCGTGCTTGCGGCCGCTCATCACCGCGACCTCGTGCGCACCGATGCGGCCGAACAGCAGTTCGCCCGAGTGCCCTTGCACGCCGGCCTGCGGAAAGCCGGTCAGCTCGGCGTAGGGAATACGTTGCGCATCGACCAGCCGCGTCGTCAGCCCGCCCCAACCGGAGCCGAGCACGACGGCGATGCGCGGCCGCGCCTGCGGCACGCGCACGCGCAACTGCGCAACGGCCGCAAGCGGCGTGGCGCCAACCTCGGTGACGGTCGTCATGGCGCGAGGTTCTCCGGTCCGAAGCTTTGCGGGAGCAACTGCGCCAGCGTGTAGCGCGTGCGCAGGCGCGCATGATCGCCCTCGCCGCTGGCGATCAGCACCGGCGCATCGGGCCCCGCGAACTCGCGAAACTTCTGCCGGCAGCCGCCGCACGGCGTGACCTCGGCCTCGCCGTCGCCGACCACCGCGAGCGCGACCGCGCGGGTGCTGCCGGCCAGCACCATCGCGGCCAGCGCGCCGGCTTCGGCGCATTGCCCTTGCGGGTACGCCGCATTCTCGACGTTGCAGCCGGCGTGGATGCGACCCTGCTCGTCGAGCACCGCGGCGCCGACGCGAAACCGCGAGTACGGCGCATAGGCGCGATCCTGCGCGGCGCGTGCCGCCTGCAGCAGCGCCGCTTGTTGTGCATCGGTCATGCGGTGCGACATCCCTTCAACGTTCTTTGAGATAAGGCCGGCCCAGCGCCGCCGGCGCGACGGTGCGGCCGATGAAGCCGGCCAGCAGGATCACCGTCAGCAGATACGGCAGTGCCTGCACCGCCTGCACCGGCACCTCGCCGACGCCCGGCAGCGCCACGCCTTGCAGACGGATCGCGACGGCATCCAGGAAGCCGAACAGCAGACAGGCCCACAGCGCCCGCACCGGCCGCCAGTTGCCGAAGATCATCGCCGCGAGCGCCATGTAGCCGCGCCCGGCCGTCATGTTCGGCGCGAACGATGCATTCTGCGCGAGCACCAGGTAGGCGCCGGCCAGGCCGCACAAGACCCCGTTGAGCGTCAGCGCGGCATAGCGCAGCTTCAGCACCGAGACGCCGGCCGCGTCGACCATGTGCGGGTTCTCGCCGACCGAGCGCAGTCGCAGCCCGAAACGCGTGCGATAGAGCAGCCACCAGACCGCACCGACCAGCAGCAGCGCGGCATACACGAGCAGGTTGTGCCCGAGCAGTCCATCGCCGACGATCGCGCCCAGCCAGGGCCCGATCGCCGGCACGCCCTGCAAGGCCGCGGCCGCGCCGGGCCACAGCGGGCGCAGCCGCACCGCATCGCCGACGGGCGTCGTCTGCCCGCCCTGGTGGAACCACGCGATCGCGAGCACGACGGTCAGGCCCGCGGCCATCAGGTTGATCGCCATGCCCGAGACGACCTGGTCGCCGCGGTGGCTGACGCAGGCGTAGCCGTGCAGCCACGAGAGGATCACCGCGACGCCTATCCCGATCAACAGCGCCAGCGTCGTCGAGCCCAGCACCGCGCCGCCGGCCGCGGCCGCGAACGCAGCGAACAGCATCTTGCCTTCGAGGCCGATGTCGATCACGCCGGAGCGCTCGGCCAGCAGCCCGGCCAGCGCGCACAGGATCAGCGGCGTCGCCACCCGCAGCGTCGACGCGATCAGCGCGCCGATCAGCGCCTCATCCATGCGGCGCTCCCGAAGCCGGCACCGCGCCGGCCGGCGCTGCGCGCAGCCGCTGCGTGCACCAGGCAATGCCGGTGGCTACCCACGGCGAGATCACGTACGCCATCGCGCCCGAGAACAGCACGATGAAACCCTGCAGCATCACGACCATGTCGCGGCTGAAGCCGGAGACTTCGAAGCTGACCTCGGCGCCGCCCTGGAACAGCGCGCCGAACAGCAGGCTCGCGAGCACGATGCCCACCGGGTGATTGCGCCCCATCACCGCGACCGCGATGCCGGTGAACCCGGCGCCGCCGACGAAGTCCAGCAGCAGCTTGCCGTTGACGCCGGCGATCTCGTTCATGCCGACCATCCCCGCGAGCGCCCCCGACAAGCTCATCGCGAGCACGACCTGGTGCTGGGGCTGGATGCCGGCATACGCGGCCGCTCCTTCGCTGGAGCCGACGGCACGCAAGCGATAGCCCGCGCGGCTGCGCCACAGCAGCAGGTAGACGCCGAACGCCGCGAGCAGCGCCAGCACCAGGCTCAGGTTCAGCGGCGACGACGGCCACTCGATGCCCAGCCACGCCAGCGCCTCGTGCATGGCCGGCAGGTGCGCGGACGGTGCGAACGCCACGCTCTCCACCGACATGCCGCCCGGCGCCTTCAGCGGGTTCACGAGCAGGTACACGAGCAGCGTGCTCGCGAGAAAGTTGAACATGATGGTCGTGATCACGACATGGCTGCCGCGATACGCCTGCAGATACCCCGGCACCGCGGCCCAGACCATCCCGAACAGCGCGCCGCCGATCAGCATCAGCGGCAGCAGCAGCAGCGCCGGCAGATGCGGCCCCAGCCACAGCGCGACCAGCCCGGTGCCCAGCCCGCCCAGAATCGCCTGGCCTTCGGCGCCGATGTTGAACAGCCCCGCGTGGAATGCCACGGCGACCGCCAGTCCGGTGAAGACGAAGCTGGTCGTGTAGTACAGCGTGTACGACAAACCGCGCGGCGTGCCGAACGCACCGCGCACCAGAACCTTCAGCACTTCGCCGGGGCTCTGCCCGACCAGCGCGACGACCAAGGCCGCGGCGAGCAACGCAATCGCAAGATTCACGATCGGCATCAACACCAGATCGGCCCAGCGCGGCAGTGCAGTCGTGGAGCTCATGCGGCTTTCGCCATCGTCGTCGCGGCATCGGTCTCGCACATCAGCACGCCCAAGCGCGCCTCGGTGCACTCGGCGATCGGCAGCTCGCCGGTGATGCGGCCGGCATTCATCACGAGCACGCGGTCGGCCAACGCGAAGATCTCGTCGAGCTCGCTCGAGACCACCAGCACCGCGCACCCGGCATCGCGCAGGGCGCGCAGCCGGCCGTGGATGAACTCGATCGCGCCGATGTCGACGCCGCGTGTCGGCTGCCCGACCAGCAGCACGCGCGGCGCCTGGCCGATCTCGCGGGCGAGCACGAGTTTCTGTTGGTTGCCGCCGGAGAACTTCGAGCTGCCGAGCTTCGGGTCGCGCGGGCGCACGTCGAAGCGCTCCATCAGCGCGGCGGTCGCTTCGCGCATCTTGCCGGGACGCATCCAGCCGCGCCGGCTGTACTGCGGCAGCTCTTCATAGCCCAGCACGGCCGACTCCCACGCGGCGAAGTTCATCACCAGCGCACGCGCATGCCGGTCCTCGGGCACGTGCGCGAGGCCCAGGCGGCGCGCGGTGCGCGGGTCCAGCCAATGTTGCGGGTCGAACGATTCGCCGCTGCTGTCCTTGCCGACGATGCTCAGCACGCCTTCCTGCGGCGCACGCAGCCCCGACAGCAGCTCCAGCAGCTCGCTCTGCCCGTTGCCCGCAACGCCGGCGACGCCGACGATCTCGCCGGCACGCAGCGCGATGTCCACGCCGTGCAGCCGCGTCACCTGCAGGGCATCGCGCAACATCAAGCCGCGCGCCTGCAGCACCACGTCGCCGGGCGCGCGGCTCGCGCCGTTGTCGCGCCCCAGGTTGACCTTGCGCCCGACCATCGCTTCGGCCAGCCCTTCGACCGAGGCCTGCGCGATCGGCGTCTCGGCGACGACGCGGCCGCCACGCATCACCGTGACGTGATCGCACAGCCGCATCACTTCCTTCAGCTTGTGCGTGATCAGGATGATCGTGCTGCCCTGCTCGCGCAGCCGTGCGAGCACGTCGAACAGCTGCTCGGTCTCCTGCGGCGTCAGCACCGCGGTGGGCTCGTCGAGGATCAGGATCTTCGCGCCGCGGTACAGCGCCTTCAGGATCTCGAGCCGCTGCCGGTCGCCGACGGTCAGGTCGCCGACGATCGCATCGAGGTCCACGCGCAGCCCGGTCGACTGCATCAGTTCCTCGAGCCGCTGGCGCACCAGCGCGTCGGCGCGCTTGAGCAGCGGATGCGGCTCGGCGCCCAGCATCACGTTCTCGATCGCGCTCAGCGTCTCGACCAGCATGAAGTGCTGGTGCACCATGCCCAGCCCCAACGCGATCGCATCGAACGCATTGCGGATGCGCACCGGCTGGCCGAAGACTTCGATGTGGCCGCTGTCGGCCGTGTAGAAGCCGTACAGCACCGACATCAGCGTGCTCTTGCCGGCGCCGTTCTCGCCGACCAGGCCGTGCACGGTGCCGGCGCGCACCGCGAGGCTCACGCCGTCGTTGGCATGCACGGCGCCGAAGCGCTTGTGGATGCCGGTCATCTGCACCGCGATCGCGGCGCCGTCACGAGGGGGGCGGGTCGTCGTCATCTGTCAAGCCCCGGCACGCACCGGGCCGGTCGATTCGCGCAGCGTCAGCTTCGGCGCGAGCACCACGTCGCGGCGTGTCGTCGAACCGCCGCCGATGCGCTCCAGCAGCACCGTCGCAGCCGCCTCGCCGAGCGCACGGATGGGGTAGCCCACCGTCGTCAGCGCCGGGTAGATGTAGCTGCCGAGCTCGATGCCGTCGAAGCCGATCACCGACAGCGCCTGCGGCACCGCGATGCCGAGTTCGGCCGCGGCGCGCAGCGCACCGATCGCGAGCAGGTCATTGCTCGCGAAGATTGCGGTGATGTCCGGGTCGTGCCCGAGCAGTTGCCGTGCGAGCTCATGGCCCACCGGCGCACTGAAATCCCCTTCGAGCAGCCAGCCCTCGGGGATCCCGATGCCGGCCTTTTCGAGCGCGGAGCGCCAACCGGCGACCCGCTCGCGACTGACGACGAACTCCGACGGCCCCGACAGGCACGCGACCCGCCGATGCCCCAGCGACAGCAGATGCGACACCGCGAGCTCCGCCCCGGCCTGGTGATCGATGCGCACCAGGTCGGATTCCAGCCCCGGCACGCCGCGGTCGACGACCACCGTCGGCACGCCGGTCGGCACGAGCCGCTTCGCGAGCGCGGCCGGCTCGCCGGCCGCGGCCGCGAGCAGCAAACCGTCGACGCGGCGCTCCAGCAGCGTCTGCAGGTAACGCGACTGGCGCACTGGGTCGTCGTCGGAACTGCACAGGAACACCGAGTAGTCGGCGCGCAGGCAGCAGTCCTCGATGCCGCGTGTCAGCTCGGCGAAGAACGGGTTCGTGATGTTGGGCACCAGCACGCCGAGGATGCAGGTCTCGCTGGTCTTCAGCGCGCGCGCCACCGCGCTGGGCGCGTAACCCATCTCGGCGATCGCCTGCTCGACGCGCTGGCGCGCCGCGTCGCTGACGCGGCGCGTGCCGTTCAGCACGTGCGAGACGGTCGTGAACGACACGCCCGCGCGTGCCGCGACGTGCTTGATGGTGCTCAACTCGGAACGCTCGGACTCAGTATTTGCAGGCGTTGTCCGCCATGTAGTCGGCGACCTTGATCTTGCCGGCCACGATGTCGGCCTTCGCGGCATCGACCTTCTTCTTCATGTCGGCCGACACCAGCTTCGCGTTGTACTCGTCCATCGCGTAGTCGACGCCCTCTTCCTTCAGGCCCAGCACCGTCACGCCGGGCTTGAACGCGAGCGCCGCCTTGTAGACCGCGACGTCGACGCGCTTGAGCATCGAGGTCAGCATCGTGCCGGGCTGCAGATGGTTCTGGTTGCTGTCGACGCCGATGGCGAGCTTGCCCGCGTCCTTCGCCGCCTGATAGACGCCGATGCCGGTGCCGCCGGCCGCGGCGAACACCACGTCGGCACCGCGCCCGAATTGCGCCTTCGCGAGCTCGCCGCCGCGCGCCGGGTCGGCCCAGGCCGCGCCGGTCGTGCCGGTCATGTTCGCGTAGATCTCGGTCTTCGGGTTCGCGTACTTCGCGCCCTGCTCATAGCCGCACTGGAACTTGCGGATCAGCGGGATGTCCATGCCGCCGACGAAGCCGACCTTGCTGGTCTTGCTCGCGATCGAGGCCATCATGCCGACCAGGAAGCTGCCTTCCTGTTCCTTGAACACGACCGACTGCACGTTGGGCACCTGCACGACGCTGTCGATGATCGCGAACTGCAGCTTCGGGAACTCCTTCGCGACCTTCTCCATCGCCCCGGCCTGCGCGAAGCCGATGCCGATGATGGGGCTCGCGCCGCGCTCGGCCATGCGGCGCAAGGCCTGCTCGCGCTGCGTCTCGTTGGCGATCTCGAACTCGAGGTACGGCTTGCCGGTCTCCTTCTTCCAGCGCTCGATGCCGCGATACGCCGCTTCGTTGAACGACTTGTCGAACTTGCCGCCCATGTCGTAGACGACGGCCGGCTCGGCGCGAGCCGACACGCACGCGGCCATCGCGATGGCCAACAATCCGAGTTGAGAGGTGTTTTTCATGGTCTCCTTCCGCAAGCCGATGGCTGGGGCCGTGATGATGCACTCAAAATGCGCGCAAACGTTTGCTGGAATACACCATAAGCAGGAACCGGGCCCATCTCGTATTTTCGTCGCTCAACGGCTGGGCCCGGCCTACGTGGCGCGAATCCTGCGACCGCATCGGACCGACTCTCGGAAGAAGACGACCTTGAACTCGAACGCCTCGCCCCCCGACGAAACGACCTGGGCCACGCTGCCCAAGGTGCTGCTGCACGAACACCTGGACGGCGGCTTGCGCCCGCAGACGCTGCTCGACCTTTGCCACACCGGCAACATCGAGGTGCCGGTGCAGGAGGCCCAGGCATTGGGCGACTGGATGCACGCCAACGCGCATTCGGGCAGCCTGGAGCGCTACCTGCGCGGCTTCGCGCTGACCGTTGCGGCGATGGCCTCGCCGCAGGCCTGCGAGCGCGTCGCGTTCGAGGCGGCCGAAGATGCGCGTCTGGACGGCTGCGTGCTCGCCGAGTTCCGCATGGCGCCGCTGCTGCTCGAACCCTACGGGCTGAGCGGCGAGGCCGTCGTCGAGGCGCTGGTGGCGGGATTGCGGCGCAGCACGCTGCCGTGCGGCCTGATCGTCTGCGCGATGCGCACCGAGGCGCCGCACGACACGCTGCGCGCCGCCGATCTTGCGGCACGCTACCGCGACCGCGGCGTGATCGGCTTCGACCTGGCCGGTGCCGAGCTCGGCCATCCGAGCGGCGTGCACGCGAGCGCCTTCGCCCGCGCTCGCGACGCCGGCCTGGGCATCACCTGCCACGCCGGCGAGGCCGATGTCGGCGCGCGCGTGCTCGAGGCGATCCCGCTGGGCGCGACCCGCATCGGCCACGGCGTGCACATCGCGCTCGGCGCGCCCGAGCAGACCTCGCAGTGGATCGCGCAGGCGCGCGCGCACGGGTTGCACTTCGAGGTCTGTCCGAGCAGCAACGTGCACACCGGCGTGGTCGACACGCTAGCGCACCACCCGATCCGCGCGATGGTCGAAGCCGGGCTGTCGGTCTCGTGCTCGACCGACAACCGGCTGATGTCGGGCGTCACGCTGAGCAGCGAGCTGCAGGCGGTGCACGAGCAGGTGGGCCTGAGCCTGGATCAGCTCGTCGCGCTGATGCGCAGCGCAGCAGCCGCATCGTTCATGCCGGCCTCGGACCGCGACGCGGCACGGGCCGCGATCGAGCAGTGGTCGCGTGGCGCGTGACGAGCTAGACCGCGCCGTGCGTCTCGAAGTACATCGCGTACACCGAATGGCTGCTCGCCATGTAGAGCCGGTTGTTCTTCGGCCCGCCGAAGGTCAGGTTCGCGCAGCGCTCCGGCAGCCGCAGGAATGCGAGCGGCTTGCCCTGCGGGCTGAAGACCATCACGCCGTCTAGATCCTCCGAGCGGCCCTTGAGCTGATAGACCTTGCGGCCGCCGAGCTCGGTCGGCTCGCTTTGCAGCGCGCCGTTGCTGCCCCAGCCGCACCACAGGTTGCCGTCGCGGTCGACGCGAAAGCCGTCGAGCGAGCCCTGGTCGGCCGCGTCGATCAGCTTGGTCTTGTTCGAGACCGTGCCGTTCGGGCCGACGTCGTAGCTCCAGATGCTGCGGTTCGGCGTGCCCTTCCACTCGACCACGTAGAGCTTGGCTTCGTCGGGGCTGAACGCGAGGCCGTTCGGGTTGACGAGGTCGGTGATGACGGCCGTGAGCTTGCCGTCGGGCGTGAGGCGAAACACGTTCGTGTTCGCCTGCTCCGGCTTCGCGCGCGAGCCCTCCCATTCGCCGTTGATGCCGAACAGCGGGTCGCTGAACCAGATGCTGTCGTCCGACTTCACGACGATGTCGTTCGGCGCGTTCAGGCGCTTGCCTTCGAAGCTGTCGGCCAGCACGGTGACCTTGCCGTCTTTCTCGGTGCGCGTGATGCGCCGCGTCACCGAGTGCTCGCAAGTGACGAGCCGGCCTTGCCGATCGCGCGTGTTGCCATTGGCGTAGTTGGACGGGTTGCGGAACACCGTGAAGCTGCCGTCCTTCTCGCTGTACTTCATGATCCGGTTGTTCGGGATGTCGCTGACCAGCAGGTAGCCGCCGTCGGGAAAGTACACCGGCCCTTCGGCCCAGCGCATGCCGCTGGCCACCTGCTCGAGCGTGCTGCTGTAGAGCCGGTACTTCGCGAAGCTCGGGTCCAGGATCAGCAGTGCCGGATCGGGGTAGCGCTGATTCGGCTTGAAGTCGAAGGTCTGGCCCCAGGCGGCCGGCAGCAGCCCGGCGAGCCCGGTGCCTGCGGCCGACTTCAGCACGCTGCGGCGTGTGGCCATCGAACGTCTCTTCGTCATCCGTCGTCTCCTCAACGATCCAGCGCGGGGCGCTTCGGATCGAAGGTCCAGCCGGGGATCAGGTACTGCATCGCGACCGCGTCGTCGCGCGCGCCCAGCCCGTGCTGCAGGTACAGCTGATGCGCCTTCTCGACTTCCGCCATGTCGAGCTCGACGCCCAGGCCCGGCTTCTTCGGCACCTCGACCATCCCGCCGCGGATGCGCAGCGGCTCGGTCGTCAGGCGCTGGCCGTCCTGCCAGATCCAATGCGTGTCGATCGCGGTGACGCGGCCCGGCGCCGCTGCACCGACCTGCGTGAACATCGCGAGCGAGACGTCGAAGTGGTTGTTCGAGTGCGAGCCCCAGGTCAGGCCCCAATCGCGGCAGGTCTGCGCGACGCGCACCGAGCCGGCCATCGTCCAGAAGTGCGGATCGGCCAGCGGGATGTCGACCGACTGCAGCGCGAGCGCGTGCGCCATCTGGCGCCAATCGGTCGCGATCATGTTGGTCGCGGTCGGCAGGCCCGTGGCGCGGCGGAACTCGGCCATCACCTCGCGCCCTGAAAAGCCGCCCTCGGCGCCGCAGGGGTCTTCGGCATACGCGACGACGCCGCGCATGTCGCGCATCAATCGAACCGCATCCTTCAGCAGCCAGCCGCCGTTCGGATCGAGCGTGACACGCGCCTGCGGGAAGCGCTCGTGCAGCGCGCGGATCGCCGCCACTTCCTCGTCGCCGCGCAGCACGCCGCCTTTCAGCTTGAAGTCGTTGAAGCCGTAGCGCGCATGCGCCGCTTCGGCCAGGCGGACGATGGCCTCGGGCGTCAGCGCGGTCTCGTGGCGCAGCCGTTGCCAATCGTCGCTCGCATCCGCTTCGCTCGCATACGGCAGGTCGGTCTTCGTGCGGTCGCCGACGTAGAACAGATAACCCAGCATCTCGACCGCATCGCGTTGCTGGCCCTCGCCCAGCAGCGCGGCGACCGGCACCTCGAGGTGCTGGCCCAGCAGATCCAGCAGCGCCGACTCGATCGCGGTCACGACGTGGATGGTCGTGCGCAGATCGAACGTCTGCAGCCCGCGGCCTCCGGCGTCGCGCTCGGCGAACGCGCGGCGCACCGACTCCAGCACGCGCAGGTAGCCGCCGATCTCCTGGCCGACGACGAGCTCGCGCGCGTCCTCCAGCGTCTGCCGGATCTTCTCGCCGCCCGGCACTTCGCCGACGCCGGTGCGGCCGGCGCTGTCGGTCAGGACCAGCAGATTGCGCGTGAAGAACGGGCCGTGCGCGCCGCTCAGGTTGAGCAGCATGCTGTCGCGCCCGGCGACCGGGATCACGCGCATCGAGGCGATGCGCGGCGTCGGGGAGGAGGCTGTTGTCGTGGTCATCGTGAGTCCTGGATGAATCAGTCGGCGGTGATCTTGCGGGTCTCGACTAGTTGCTTCCAGCGCGCGCTCTCGCGCTGCTGGAACTGCGCGAACTGCTCGGGCGTGTTCGCGACGATCTCGATGCCGGTCGCGCTGAACTGCTGCTTGACCTGGGCATCGTTCAACGCGGCCACCACCGCGGCATGCATCTTCGACCGCACATCGGCCGGCAGGCCCTTGGGGGCGACGATGGCCTGCCACGAGTAGACGTCGACGCCCTTCACGCCCGCTTCGATCAGCGTCGGTACGTTGGGCAGCACCGGCGAGCGCTTGTCGCCGGTCACCGCCAACGCGATCAGCTTGCCGGAGTTGATGTGCTGCAGCACCGCGTTGACGTTCTGGAACGACGCCTCGACCTGGCCGCCCAGCAGATCGGAGATCGCCGGCGCGCCGCCCTTGTACGGTACGTGCGTGCCGCTGGTGCCGGTCTGCAGCCAGAACAGCTCGGCCGTCAGATGGTCCGACGAGCCGTTGCCCGACGACGCGAAGGTCATCTTTCCGGGCTCCGCCTTCTGATGCGCGATCACGTCGGCCACGCTCTTGAGCTTCGAATTCGCCGGCACGACGAGCGCGTTGGGCGCCTGCACCGCGACCGTGATCGGGTCGAAATCCTTCGCGGCGTCGTACTGCACGTTCTTGATCAGGTGCGGCGCGATCACCAGCGGGCCCAGCGAGGTCACCATGAAGGTATAGCCGTCCGGCGCCGAGCGCTTGACCTGCGCGGCGCCTATCGTGCCGGTGGCGCCCGCGCGGTTGTCGACGATGAAGGTCTGCGAGAGGCGCTCCTGCAGCTTCGAGCCCAGCGCGCGGGCGACCGTGTCGGTCGAGCCGCCTGGCGGAAACGGCACGACCAACGTGACCGGCTTGCTCGGCCAGGTGTCGGCAAACGCCGAGCCGGCGGTCAGCAGGCCGATGGCGAGCAGGGACAAGAACTTCGTCATCGATGTCTCCAGATGAAGATTATGGTAGCGCTACCAAACCAGCATGGTAGCGCTACCCTTTGCCTGCGGCAAGGCTAACCCACGAGCCGTAGGGCTTCTTCAAGCGCTCTCGCGCTCGACGATCGAAAAGCCGATGTCGACCACCCGCGGCTCGACCGCGCGGCCCTCGGCCCGCTCGACGATGAAGTGCGCCGCCTGGCGCCCGATGGCCGCCGAATTGATGCGCACCGTGCTCAGCGACGGGCGGGTGTCGGCCGCGAACTCGAGATCGCCGAAACCGACCACCGCCAGCGCTTGCGGCACGGCCATGCCACGTGCCTGCGCCTCGGTCGTGACGCCCAGCGCGAGCAGA
>DATEFR010000773.1:0-4738 GCA_035280545.1 Burkholderiaceae bacterium
TCCTCGCGGTTGTGGACGGTGAAGTTGAGCGTCACGCCGCTGTGGCGGCCGATGAACTCGACCAGCAGGCGCGGGAAGAAGTAGTCGCCCGCGCTGATCACGCCGACGTCGAGCCGCCCGCCGCGCACGCCGCGGAACTCCGCCATCGCGGCCTCGGCCTGCTCGAACTGCTGGATGATCGCGCGGCTCTGCCGCAGCAGCTCGGTGCCGGCGGCCGTGAGGTAGACCTTCTTGCCGAACTGCTCGAACAGCGCATTGCCCGCGTGCTCCTCGAGCTTGCCGACCTGCGTCGAGACGGCCGGCTGCGTCAGGTGCAGTTCCTCGGCGGCGCGCGAGAAGCTCAGGTGCCGGGCGACCGACTCGAACACCTTGAGCTGGCGCAGCGTCGCGTGCTTCACATCACCTGATCAGGCCGCCAGGAGCTCGCGCATCTGCACATGCCCGCGGTGCTCGTCCATCGTCTTGCCGAGCAGCTTGACGAGCGCATAAGCCGTGTCGATGTGCGGCGTCGGCGTGTCGGTCAATCGGCCGAGCTCGACGACGCTGCCGACCAGCGCATCGATCTCCGGCGCGCGACCGGCTTCGACGTCCTGGAGCATCGAGGTCTTGTGCTTGCCGACCTTCTCGGCGCCGGCGATGCGCTTGTCCAGCGGCACGCGGAACGTGATGCCCAGCTTGGTTGCCACGGCCTGCGCCTCCAGCATCATGTTCGCGGCGAGCTCGCGGGTCAGCGGGAACTGGCAGATGTCGACCAGCGTCGCGTGGGTCAAGCTCGAGATCGGGTTGAACGTCAGGTTGCCCCACAGCTTGAGCCAGATCTCGGCGCGGATGTCGTCGAGCACCGGCGCCTTGAAGCCGGCATTCGTGAAGCTCTGCGAGATGCGCAGCACGCGCTCGGTGGTCGTGCCGTCGAGCTCGCCGAGCGGGAAGCGGTCGCCTTCGATGTGCTTGATCACGCCCGGCGCGATCAGCTCGGACGCCGGGTAGACGACGCAGCCGATCACGCGCTGCGCCGGGATGCATTCGCCGACCAGCCCGCTCGGGTCCACGCTGCGCACCCGCGTGCCTTCGTGGCGCCCGCCGTGGCGCTGGAAGTACCAGTACGGGATGCCGTTCTGCATCGTCACGACCGCGGTGTCGGGGCCGAACAGTTTCGGCACGTCGCGTGCGACCGCCTCGACCTGGTGGGCCTTCATCGCCAGGATCACGAGATCCTGCGGGCCGGCCTCCGCATAGTCGTTGGTCGCGCGCACGTTGCGCGCGACCTGCTCGGTGCCGTCGGCCGAGATCAGCTTGACGCCGTTGCTGCGGATCGCGGTGAGGTTCGCACCGCGCACGATGAAGGTCACGTCCTCGCCGGCGAGCGCGAGCTTGACGCCCACGTACCCGCCGATCGCGCCTGCACCGATGATGGCCACTTTCATGAGGATCTCCTGGAGTTGAATTCTGTGGAGGGCGACGGCGCGCTTCGTGGCGCTGGCAGGCGGCGGGCGAGCGACGACGCTCAGCCGTAGCGGTTGCGCAGCGTGCCAATGCCGTCGATCTCGATCTCGATGTCGCTGTCCGGCTTCATCGAGCCGACGCCGATCGACGTGCCGCACAGGATCACGTCGCCGGGCAACAGCGTCATGTCGGCCGAGATCAGGCTGACCAGGCGCTCGACGGAAAAGCGCATGTCGCTGATCGGATAGTCCTGGCGCGTCTCGCCGTTCAGGCGGGTCTTGACGACAAGCTTGGAGGCATCGAGGCCGGTCGCGACCGCCGGGCCCATCGGGCAGAACGTGTCGAAGCCCTTCGCGCGCACCCACTGGGTGAACGAGGCATCGCGGTTCAGGATGTCGGCCACCGTCACGTCGTTCGCGCAGGTGTAGCCGAACACATGGTCCAGTGCGTCCGCCTCGCTGACGCCGCTCGCGGTCTTGCCGATCACGATGCCGAGCTCACCTTCGAACACGACTTTGCCGTCACAGCGCGGCTTGCGGATCAGGTCGCCGGGGTTGGCAAACGAGTTCGGCGCCTTCAGCAGATACAGCGGCTCCGCCGGCACCGCGAGCTTGAGCTTCTCGCCTAAAGCAGCGAAGTTGTTCCACAGCGCGATGACCTTGCTCGGCTGGCTGGGCATCAGCAGCTTGACCGATGCCAGCGGCAGCACCGCGCCGGTGGGCTCCGGGGCCGCGTAGATGTCGCCGCGGTGCACCCGGATAGCCTCACCGGTCAGCGTGCCGAAACCCGTGGCTCCGGCGTGCTCGAATCGTACCCAGCGCTTGATGTCGGTTTCCAAGATATTCCCCTCGATACGCTGGACATGAATGGATTGGAACGAATCTGAAATCAGGTGGCCATCGCCGCCGTGAAACGCGCCCGGGCACCCTGGATCGCGTTCACGAGAAAATCGGCGTCATAGGCTCGCAGCAGATGCGGCTGATGAGTTTCCAGATAGGTGCGGACGCGACGGCTTTCCTCGGGAATGGTTTGCAGGTTGGAATAGGTCTCGGCATCCCAATACCATTCGAGCCCGAGTTCCGAAAATGCCACGTTGTAGCCATTCCGTTCGATTTCGAGCGCTTCATTCTGGGATTGACGGATATCTTGCATGGGACGGCTCCTTGAAGAATGACGCTGACGACGAAGTCATTCTTGGCGATCCGTCCCATAATTGACAGTAAAACTATTTTGAGAAAACCATAGACGATCGTTGATGGTTGCTCGCCGGCGCGCTGCGCACGGCCTGCACCAGGGCCTGGCCGCCGCCATAGCTGGACTGCACCGGCGGCACGCCGCCGCGCGTCAGCCGGATCGCGCAGTACTTGAATTCGGGGATCTTCGCGAACGGGTCCAGCGCCGCGTTGGTCAGCTTGTTGATCGCCGCCTCGTAGTAGCAGAACGGCACGAACACCGCGCCGCGCGGCGAGCTCTCGTCGGCCCGCGCGTACAGCACGACCTCGCCGCGGCGCGACGTGATCGTCACCGTCTCGCCCGGTTGCGCACCGAGCGCCGCGAGATCCAGCGGGTGCACCAGCGCGACCGGATCGGGCTCGATCGCGTCCAGCATGCTCGCGCGCCGCGTCATGCTGCCGGTGTGCCAGTGCTCGAGCTGGCGGCCGGTGATCAGCACCAGCGGATAGTCGGCATCGGGCCGCTCGTCGGCCGGGATGATGTCGGCCGGCACGAACTTCGCCTTGCCGCCGGGGCGCGGGAAGTCGTCGGTGAAGACCACCGGCTGCCCCGGGTCGCCTTCCTTCGTGCACGGGTAGGTCACCGCATGCTCGCGCTCCAGCCGCTCCCAGGTGATGCCGGCGATGCTGGGCATCGTGTGGCGCATCTCGTCGAACACCTCGCTGACGTGGCCGTAGTTCCACGGCAGGCCGACGCGCTTGGCGATCTCCTGGATGATCCACAGGTCCTGCTTGGCATCGCCGGGCGGGTTGATCGCCTGGCGGCCCATCTGCACGAGGCGGTCGGTGTTCGTGAAGCTGCCGGTCTTCTCGGGGAACGCGCTGGCCGGCAGGATCACGTCGGCCAGGTAGGCGGTCTCGGTCAGGAAGATGTCCTGCACGACCAGGTGGTCCAGCGCCGCGAGCGACTCGCGCGCATGGTTCGCGTCGGGGTCGGACATCGCCGGGTTCTCGCCCATCACGTACATGCCGCGGATCTCGCCCTTCTTGATCGCATGCATGACCTCGACGACGGTGAGCCCGGGCTTGTCGTCCAGCGTGCCGGCCGGCAGGCCCCAGGCACGCTCGAAGCGCGCGCGGTGGGCCGGATCGGCGACGTGCTGGTAGTCGGGGTACATCATCGGGATCAGCCCCGCGTCCGACGCGCCCTGCACGTTGTTCTGCCCGCGCAAGGGGTGCAGCCCGGTGCCGGGCCGGCCGATCTGCCCGGTCATCAGCGCCAACGCAATCAGGCAGCGTGCGTTGTCGGTGCCGTGCACGTGCTGCGACACGCCCATGCCCCACAGGATCATGGAGCCCTTGGACGTCGCATACAGCCGCGCGACCTCGCGCAGCGTCTGCGCATCGATGCCGCAGATCGGCGCCATCGCCTCGGGCGTGTAGCCCTCGACGTTCTTGCGCAGGTCCTCGTAGCCGATGGTGCGGCTGGCGATGAAGTCGGCATCGACCAGGTTCTCGGTGACGATCACGTTCATCATCGCGTTGAGCATCGCGACGTCGGTGTCCGGCTTGAACTGCAGGTAGCGGTGCGCGTAGCGCGCGAGGTCGGAGCGGCGCGGGTCGCAGACGATCAGCTTGGTGCCGTTGGCCACCGCGTTCTTGATCCAGCTCGCCGCGACCGGGTGGTTCACGCTCGGGTTCGCGCCGATCAGGACCACGACCTCGGCCTTGGTGACGTCCATCACCGGGTTCGAGACCGCGCCCGAGCCTATGCCCTCGAGCAGCGCGACCACGCTGGACGCATGGCACAGCCGCGTGCAGTGGTCGACGTTGTTGCTGCCGAAGCCGGTGCGCACCAGCTTCTGGAAGAGATACGCCTCTTCGTTGCTGCCCTTGGCCGAACCGAAGCCGGCGAGCGACTTGCGGCCGTGCGTGTCGCGGATCTGCGCGAGCTTGCCGCCGGCGAGTTCGAGCGCCTCTTCCCAGGTCGCTTCGCGGAACACGTCGAGCACGCGGTCCGGGTCCATCACCATGTCGCCGTGCTTGGGCACGCCGGCGCGGCGGATCAGCGGCACGGTCAGGCGGTGCGGGTGGTGCGCGTAGTCGAAGCCGTAGCGGCCCTT
>DATEFR010000774.1:0-2027 GCA_035280545.1 Burkholderiaceae bacterium
CTGCGCCGCATTGGCCACCACCACCGCCTTCGCCGCCGACCCGGCGCGCGGCACCAAGGAAGAAGCCAAGGCGCTCGCCGAGGCCGCTGCCGCGCACGTGAACAAGGTGGGCAGCGAGCAGGCATTCAAGGACTTCGCCGATGCCAAGTGGCATCCGAAGGACATGTACGTGTTCGCGCAGAACATGGACGCCGTGATGATCTACCACGGTGCGAACGAAAAGCTCGTGGGCAAGAACTTCACCGAGGTGAAGGACTCGACCGGCAAGGAATTCAACAAGGAAATGATCGGCACCGCGAAGAAGGGCGGCGGCTGGGTCGACTACCAGTGGGCGCACCCGACCACGAAGAAGATCGAGGACAAGAGCAGCTACGTGGTGCGCATCAACAAGCCGGACGGTTTTGTCGGCGTGGGCATCTACCGCTGATCCACCCCCACCACCGTCTGGAGCCGACGTGTTCAAGAGCCTCAACGATTTGCCCATCGCCGCGAAGGTGGCCTCGGCGCCCGTGCTGGTGGCGGTGTGCCTGCTCGTCTCGTCGGGGTCTGCGTACCTGACCAACGTGCGCACGGCCAGCGCGGTGGAACTGATCGCGAGCCAGGGCCTGCCCAACGTGGTGGAGACCAGCGCGTTCAGCGAGCGCGCCACCCAGGCCTACGGGCTCGTGATGCAAAGCCTCGCCTACGAAGGCGCGGGCATGAAGCCCGACACGATCGGGCGCATCGACGCGCAGATTCCGAAGCTCTTCGGCACGATGCACGCCGACATCAAGCGCATGAAGGATGCCGCCGCGGGCCGGCCCGAGCAGCAGCGCTTCGATGCGCTGGAAGCGTCGTTGAAGAAGCTCGAGAAGTTCTCCGCCGATGCGCTGGACATGAAAAGCGGCGGCCTCGCGTCGGCCGCGATGTTCATGACAGGCGCCGAGAGCGCGTTCGCCGAGCTGAAGAAGCAGACCGCGGCGCTCACCGAACTCGAAGTGGCCTCGGGCCGCGCCCAGGCCACGGCGGCGGCCGATGCGGTCGCCTTCGGCAACCGCGCGACCGTGGGCCTCGCGGTGGCGGCGCTGCTGCTCTCGGCCTTCGTGATCTGGCTGTGCGTGAGCGTGATCACCCGCCCCTTGCAGCGCGCGCTGAAGATCGCACGCGACGTGGCGAGCGGCAACCTGCAGCGCCAGCAGGTCGAGGCCGGGCGCGACGAGACCGGGCAGGTGCTCGACGCGCTCGATCAGGTGCAGCTGCAGCTGAACCGCACGATCAGCGACATCCGCGGCGCGGCCGATCAGATCGACACCGCGTCGACCGAGATCGCGCAGGGCAACTTCGACCTCTCCACGCGCACCGAACAGACTGCGTCGGCCCTGCAGCAGACCGCGGCGACGATGGGCCAGCTGGCCACCGCGATCCGCCAGAACGCCGCCACGGCGCAGGAGGCCACGCGCGTGGCCAACGACGCCTGGGCCTTCGCGCGCGAGGGCGGCACCGCGGTGGACGACGTGGTGAACACGATGAACGGCATCAATGCGCAGGCCAAGCGCATCAGCGAAATCATCGGCGTGATCGACGGCATCGCGTTCCAGACCAACATCCTCGCGCTGAACGCGGCGGTGGAAGCGGCGCGCGCCGGCGAACAGGGCCGCGGCTTCGCGGTGGTGGCGCAGGAAGTGCGCGCGCTGGCCGGCCGCAGCGGCACCGCCGCCAAGGAGATCCGCACGCTGATCGGCACCTCGGTGGAGCAGATCGGCACCGGCTCGCACAAGGTGCAGCACGCGGGCGAAACGATGCAGAAGATCGTGGCCTCGATCGAGCGCGTGTCGGCGATGGTGACCGAGATGTCGACCGCGAACGCCGAACAGGCCTCGGGCTTCGAGCAGGTGAACCAGGCGGTCGGACACATGGACCAGGCGACGCAGCAGAACGCGGCCCTGGTGGAGGAGGCGGCTGCGGCGGCCGAGTCGTTGAAGGCTCAGTCCAAAGGGTTGATGCGGGCGATCGAGGTATTCAAGACGGCGTGAAGCGGCGGCCCGAAC
>DATEFR010000775.1:0-3569 GCA_035280545.1 Burkholderiaceae bacterium
GACGTACAACCCGTTGAGCTCCTCACGCTCGCGCGCATCGCGCTCCGCCGCCAGCAGGCCCTGCAGCGAGGCCGGGCAGAAGGTTTCCGAGTAGACGAAGGCGCAGCGCCGCGGGGCCGGCGCGGCGACCGGCCAGTCGACCAGCACGGTCGCGGTCTCGCCGTTCGCGGCCTGCGGATCGGTATCCATCACGAACACGACGCGCGCCTCGAGTCCCTTCGCGCCATGGATGGTCAACAGCTGCACCGCATCGGGCCGGCTGGTCGGCGCCACGCTGATCGCGCGGCGCCGCAGCGCGCGCACGAAGCCGTACGGCGTCGAATAACGCGCGCCGTCGAGCAGCAAGGCCTGGCCGAGGACCGCATCGATCGCGTCCAGCGCGGCCGCACGGCGCTCCGCTGCGACCGTCGCCGCGACGCGCTCGCGCAGCGCCCCCTCATGGACGATGCGGTCCAGCAGATCATGCGGCGGGAGCCGCTGCGCGGCGTCATGCCAGCGCGGCAGCCACTCGGCTGCGCGACGCAGCGCCGGGCCGGTCCAGGCATGCGCCGTGTTCCGGTGCCGGCACAGCGCCGGCCACCAGTCCGTGCCGTTGGCGTCGGCGCCGGTCGCGAGCTCGACCAGCTCGGCATCGGTCGCACCGAACAGCGGGCTGCGCAGCACCTGCAGCAGCGAGAGGCGATGGCGCGGCGACGCCAGCAGGTCCAGCAGCGCGATCAGATCGCGAGCCTCAGGCGAATCGGCCAGGGCCACGTCCTCGACCGCGACGAACGGCAGATGCACGCGCTGCAGCGCTGGCGCGACCAGGCGCAGCGATTCGCGCTTGCGGCTGAGCACCATGATGTCGGCGGGCCGTACGCCATCACGATCGACGAGCTCGCGGATCGCCGCGGCGACCCATGCCGCTTCGCGCTCGCGCAGCACGGTCTCGGGCTCGAGGCGCGGCGTGCGCAGCGAATCGCGCCAGGCCGGCAGCAAGGTGCCGGCCGTCGCGTCGTTCGATGCCGCCGGCGGCCGCGGGACGAGCGGCAGCATCCGCACGCCGGCGGTCATCGGGGCATCGGATGGCTGCGCGGCCTGCTCGGTCGTGTGCGCACGAAACCCGTTGAAGTCGCCGGCCGTCTCGGCGGCGCCGAACACGGCATTCAGCGGCGCGAGCACCTCGGGCGCATTGCGCCGCGTGTGGTCGCACGCGAGCCGCGTGCCGCCGAACGCATCGGCGACGAACTGCGCCGCCTCCTCGAACACCTTGGGCTCGGCGCCGCGGAACCGATAGATGCTCTGCTTCGGGTCGCCGACGATGAACAGCGCCGGCGGCCGCTGCCCGCTCGCGCCGCCGCCGGCGCCGGCATAACCGCCCAGCCAGGCGTGCAGCGCCTGCCACTGCAGCGGGCTGGTGTCCTGGAACTCGTCGATCAGGACGTGGCGCACGCGCGCATCGAGCCGCTCCTGCACCCACGCCGACAGCGTCGCATCGCGCAGCAGCGCGAGTGCGCAGCGTTCGAGGTCGGCCATGTCGGCCAGCCCGCCGCGCCGCTTGTAGGCCGCGTACTCGGCCAGCAGCACCCGCACGAGACGCGCCATGCGGCGATGGTCGAGGTGCGAGTGGTGCTGGTGGATCTGGTCGGCCACGCGCTGCAGCCGCTCCTGCAGCTCGACGACGGCCGGCGCACTGCCGAGTTGCCGGGGCCGCGGCCGGTCGTGCGCGGTGTAGAGCGCGGCCCATGCCGTGTCGAAGGCCGGCTGCGCGTCGTCGCAGCCCAGCGCATCGACCAAGGCATCGGCGGCCTTCTTCTGCAGCTTGGTCGTGCCCGTCCCGGCGAGTGCACTCGCGGCCTCGCGCAACGCGGTTCGCCAGGTCGGGGTGCGCAGTTGCTGCGCCGGATGCTCGAGGCCCGCGAGCTCGGGCCAGTGCACCGCCGCGGCCACGACGCTGTCGTCCAGCGTACCGGCCGCATCGGCCAGCTCGATCTCGACGCGCCGATTCCAGGCCGCCTCCAGCCAGCGGCGAACCTGGGCACGGCCGCGCCGAGCGATCAGCGCCGCATGGTCGGCGCGCAGCGCCGCGTCTTCCAGCAACGCGGAGTGGAAACGGCGGAAGACCTCGGCGCGGTGATCCTGCGGATCCTCGATCAGCTCGACATCGTTCTGCAGCCCGATCTCGGCCAGCAGCTCGAGCGGCGCCGCACGCAGCAGCTGCGAGAACCAGCCGTGGAAGGTGCGGATCTCGACGCTGCGGCCGGCATCGAGCACGCGCTCGTGCAGCCCCGCCAGCGCTGGCGCGAGTGCCTGGGCCTCGGCCGGTGACACGCCACGCTCGCACAACGCGTCGACGAGCCGGGCTCGCGGCACTTCGGGCGCCGCGAATTCGCGCAGCCATTCGTCGAGCCGTTCGCGCATCTCGCCGGCCGCCTTGCGCGTGAACGTGATCGCGAGGATCTCGTTCGGCTGCGCGCCGGCGAGCAGCGCCCGCACGATGCGCGAGACCAGCATCCAGGTCTTGCCCGCGCCGGCACAGGCCTCGACGACGACGCTGCGGCGCGGATCGCAGGCGATCGCATAAAACGCTGCGCGCTCGACATGCCGCCCATCGGCCTGGTAGGCAGCTTCCTCGGCCGCCTGGGCCTCGAAGAGATCCCCGGTGACGCCCATCATTCGGTGGGACTCACGGTATCGGCCGGAACGGTCCAGTGATCGCGTCGGCAGACGCCGCGCGCCGCGCAGAACTCGCACGCCGCGGCTTCGCCCAGCGGCGCCATGCCCTCGCCCGACTGCAGGCGGCGCAGCTCGTCGGCCAACCCGGCGAGCAGTGCCTGGGCGCTGACCTCGACGCCCTTGTGCTCGACTTCCTCGATCTGCCGGCTGTTGTCCAGCGCCAGATAGGTCGCGCGCAGCGGCAGCGCGTCGCTTTCGACTCCCTCGCCGCGCTCGCCGTGTTCGGCGCGCGTCAGCGCCGCGTAGAACGCGAGCTGCGTGTCTTCGAGGGGCTCGCGCACCTTGTCGCGCAGCCCGCTGACGCTGCCGGTCTTGTAGTCGATCAGTTCCAGCGCGGCACGCGTGCCGTGACCGACGGCATCGACCCGGTCGATGATGCCTTCGAGCTCGAACGGCTCGGCTTGCGGCAGCGCCATCCGGCAGCGCTGCTCGCCGCGCTGCCAGCGTGCACCGGCCGCATCGCGCTCGCGCTGCCAGGCGACGTAGCGCGGCACGAACGCATCGAACGACGCGGCGAACGGCAGGAAGTCCGCTTCGGCCAGGCCCAGCACGGCGCGCTGCTCGCCGGCATGACGATGCAAGCTCGCGATGTCGTCCTCCTCGCCGGGATCGGGCCCGCGCGTCTGGTGAAACGCATGCAGCACGGCATGCAGCCAGGTGCCGTAGTCACGCTTCTCGACCTCCTCGGCGAGCTCGTCGGCCTCGCGAGCGCGCAACACGTGCAGCACGAAGAAGCGGTACGGACAGGCGCGCAGCGCCTCGCAGGTGCTGGCCGAGAGCGTCTGCGGCAGCAGCGCCGGCGCGACGGCCGCGCTCGGCGCGACCGGTGTCGCGGCGACGGCCCGCTCGATGCG
>DATEFR010000776.1:0-2588 GCA_035280545.1 Burkholderiaceae bacterium
GACGCGCAGGCGGCGACGCTCGCGCAGATCTTCGACCTCAGCGAGGCCGAGGCGCAGTGGCTGAAGGTCGTTCCGTACAAGGGCTCGCTGCCGACCACCGTGCCGACCGACCCGTTGATCTACCGCTTCTACGAACTCGTCAACATCTACGGCAGCACCTTCAAGGAGCTGATCCACGAGGAGTTCGGCGACGGCATCATGAGCGCGATCGACTTCAAGATGGACCTGCAGCGCGAGGTCGATTCGAAAGGTGACCGCGTCAGCATCACGATGAGCGGTAAATTCCTGCCCTACAAAACTTACTGAGGGTTCATTCGATGGAGACACGCCCGCCGCTGCCGCCGTTCGACGAAGAGAGCGCTCGCCGCAAGGTGCGCCTCGCCGAGGACGCGTGGAACACGCGCGATCCGGACCGCGTCGTCGGCGTCTACACCGAAGACACCGTCTGGCGCAACCGCGCCGAGTTCCCGGTCGGGCGCGAGCAGGTGCGGCAGTTCCTGCAGCGCAAGTGGGCGCGCGAGCTCGACTACCGGCTGATCAAGGAGCTTTGGGCCTACACCGGCGAGCGCATCGCAGTGCGCTTCGCCTACGAGTGGCACGACGACTCGGGCCATTGGTTCCGCAGCTACGGCAACGAGAACTGGGAGTTCACGCCGCAAGGGCTGATGCGCCGGCGCTTCGCGAGCATCAACGACCTGCCGATCCGCGTGGAAGAACGGCTGTTCCACTGGCCGCTCGGCCCGCGGCCGGCCGATCACCAGGGGCTGAGCGACCTCGGCCTGTAGCCTGTCGTGCGCGCTACAGGTCCGCGAGCCGCTCGAAGCGCGGCCGGCGCACGCCGTTGATCTCGATCTCCTCGAAGAACATCGCGTGCGGCCGCACCCACCAGCCGGTGTCGTTGTACAGCGGCCGGTACACGACCAGCGGTTCCAGCGTTTCGCTGTGTCGGGCGGCGCCGATGACCTCGTACTCGCCGCCCTTGTAGTGGCGGTAGTGCCCCAGGGGCGTGGCGGGCAGCGGCGGGAGAGAGGCGGTCATGATTGGATCGGGTCGGGTGTCGTGGGGCGCGAGTATCGCAGCCGCGTTCAGAAGGACAGCCGATCGCCTTGCTTCGCCAGATAGAACCACTCGGTCTCCACGTCGGCCGCGGCGTTCGGGAACACGATGTAGCCGTCGTACGGCGCGACCACCCGCGAGCCGTCGGCGCGCGTTCCGATCAGCTCGCCCCGCCGGAGTGCATCGAAGCTGCGCCAGCGCCGGGCGAACGCGTCACCGGCATCCTGGCGGTCGACGACTTCGCACATGTGTACCGATTGCATGTGCCGAACCGGCTCGGGTGCATCGCCGGCGAGCAGGCCGAGGTGGTGCAGCGTGTTGAAGATCGCGGCGCACGCAACGTCGACCGCGGACGGATCGTCGTGCCGGCCGCATTCGAGCGTCATGCCCCAGCCGCCGACCGAGCGCATGTATTCGGTCGTGCCGATGCCGTAGTGCGCGTCGGTGCGGGCATGCCAGTCTGCGGTCTGGTCCGACGTTCGCTGCCGTCGCTGCGCGACGCCGCCCGCGTAGGTCGACAGCCAGCCGTACACGCAGCGGACCACGCCCAGCCGCGCCGCGAGCCGCTCCTCGCGCTCGGCATGGCGAAACGGCTCGATCGCGCCGTCGTTGTTCTCGGGGCCGATGAAGACGAACGGCTCGCCCTCGCCCTGGAACGAATGCAGGTCCAGCAGCACGTCGTGCGATGCGAGCAGCGGGCACAGCCAGTTCGCGACCTGGTCTTCGAATTCGCGCGGCGCATCGGTCGGGTGCAAGCCCCGATTCAGGTTGCGGTCGCCGGCGCGCGTTCCGTTTGCGTACGCCAATGGATTGGTGATGGGCACGAAGGTCGCGTGACCGGCCGCGAGCCTCGCCTCGCCGGCGTCGAGAATCGCCATGACCCGGGTGATCGCCAAGGTCCCGCAGACCTCGTTGCCATGCACCGCGCCGAGCACGATCAGGCGCGGCCCCGGCCGGCCCGACGAATAACAAACGGATTTGAAGGGGCTCACGGCGCGCTGGATCAGGGCGGTCACATCGAGGCGGTCACGCCACTCTATGCCACAGCCTTACCTCGCGTCACGCGCTTGAGGTGAAGCCCACGTTCCCGTAGACGCGAAGCGACGTGGGGCTTCGCATCCTCTTTGATGTCATGGACGAACCGCGAGCGCGTCGCGCGAGCGTGCTCGTGCAGATCGGCCTGCTCGACCCGAAGGGCCTGCCGGTGGCCGGCATCGAGACCGCGCGCAAGCTGCTCGACGAGACGCTGCCGTCGAACGGGCTGATGGAGGCGTGGCGAGCCCGGGCATCCTGAGCCCCGGGTGGGCGCGCCCCACTCGCACGTCCGCGCGAAGGAAGCGTCGCGTTTTGATCATCGATCGATCAAGAGGCGCTGGCTGATCTCGACGATTCTTCGCGCCGCCGTCGCGCCCTTGCCGCGACCTGCCCATGCACATGCTGCGTACGTCGCGATCCACGTCCCTTCTCGCCGCGGCCCTGGCCGCGGCACTGCTCGGCGCCTGCGGCGGCGGCGATGGCGAGCCCGGCGCGGC
>DATEFR010000777.1:0-5405 GCA_035280545.1 Burkholderiaceae bacterium
TTACATGGACGAGCTGCGAAAGGCCGGCGACAGCTGCGGTGCGCAGATCGACGTGGTCGCGAAGAACGTGCCGGTGGGCCTGGGCGAGCCGCTCTACGACAAGCTCGACGCCGACATCGCTTACGCGATGATGGGCATCAACGCGGTCAAGGGCGTCGAGATCGGCGCCGGCTTCGCCAGCGTCGCGCAGCGCGGCAGCATGCATGGCGATGCGCTGACGCCCGAAGGCTTCGTCGGCAACAACGCCGGCGGCGTGCTGGGCGGCATCTCGACCGGGCAGGACATCACGGTGCGCATCGCGATCAAGCCCACCAGCTCGATCCGCATGCCGCGGCCGTCGATCGACCTCGCCGGCGCGGCGACCACCGTCGAGACCTTCGGCCGCCACGACCCCTGCGTCGGCATCCGCGCGACGCCGATCGCCGAGGCGATGCTGGCGCTGGTGCTGATGGACCATGCGCTGCGGCACCGCGCGCAGTGCGGCGACGTGCACGTGCCGACGCCGCCGATCGCCGGGCCTCGCCGGTGAATCGATGACGGTTCGATGACGCCGGCGGCGTGCGTGCTGCCGCGGGGTTCCATCGGCGGATCGGCCGGCGTAGCATTCTGACCCCCACAATCTGCAGTCTGTCGCACGCCGGGGCTACGGCGTAGCGTGCGTGCCTACACTCGCGGCCAGCAGAAACAAAACTTCAGAAAGGAAAGCCTATGCGCAAGCAGTGGCTTGTCGGCGCGAGCGTCGCGACCATCGTCGTGGCGATCGCGGCGGCGGTCGTGGCCTCTCGCGCCAAAAGCGGCGACGGCTTCGACGGCAAGGGCAAGAAGCCGGAGGTCGCCCTCGAGTTCACGCCGGCCGAGGTGGTCAAGCCGGTGCTCGCGGCGATGCCCGAGCGCGTCGAGTTCTCCGGCGCGCTGATGGCGCCGCGTACCGCGGTCGTGCGGGCCAAGGCGAACGGGACGCTGCTGACGCTCGCGGTCGCCGAGGGCAGCCGTGTCAAGGCCGGCCAGGTCCTCGGGACGATAGACCTGTCCGACCTGGAAAGCCGCGTCGCCGAGCGTGCCGCGATGGTCGATTCGGCCAAGGCGAAACTGGCCGAGGCCGAGCGCTCGCACCGCGCCAACGAAGACCTGGCGCGTCAGAAGTTCATTTCCGAAACCGCGCTCGAGACCTCGCGCGCGACGCTGGATGCCGCGCGCGCGCAGCTCAAGTCGGCGCAGGCGCAGCTGGCGAGCATCACGGTCGGCATGCGCGAGGCGGCGCTGATCGCCCCGATCAACGGCGTCGTGGGCCGCCGCAATGTCGTGCCGGGCGAGAAGGTCAGCACCGAGCAGGAGCTGATGACGGTGGTCGACCTGTCGACGCTGGAGCTCGCCGGTGTCGTCGGCACGCACCAGATCTCGATGCTCAAGCCCGGACAGAAGCTGGGCGTGCGGATCGAGGGCGCGACCGATCCGGTCGAAGGGCGGATCGACCGGATCGCGCCGCAGGCAGAGCCGGGTACGCGCGGCATCCGCGTCGTCGTCGTGCTCGCGAACCCGAACGAGGTGTTCCGCGCCGGGCAATACGCCAGCGCGACCGTGACGCTGGACGATGCCCAGCAGCGGCTGACGATTCCGTTGTCCGCGGTGGCGCAGACCTCCGGACAGGACTACGTCTGGACGCTGGAGAAGGGCGTGCTCGTGCGGCGCATCGTGATCACCGGCCGGCGCGACGTGATCGGCGGCCGGGTCGAGGTCACCCAAGGTCTGGGTGCCGACCTGCAGGTGATAGGCGCGCGCTTCGAGAACCTGAAGGAAGGTGCGCAGGCGCGAGTCGCCGCGAAGGGCGCGGCGTCGACCGACGTGCCGGCGGCGCAAGCCGAGCCGGCATCGGCTAAGAAAGCTTCCTGACCCCGAGACTGAAACATGTGGTTCACCCGCGTCTCGATCAACAACCCGGTCTTCGCGACCATGGTGATGGCCGCGCTGTGCGTGCTGGGGCTGTTCTCGTACAGCCAGCTGCGTGTCGAGCGGCTGCCCGATGTGACGCCGCCGATCGTGTTCGTCAGCATCGCCTACCCGGGCGCGTCGCCCGAGGCGGTCGAGACCGAGCTGACCCGGCCTATCGAGCTCGGGCTGAACGGCATCGCCGGCGTCAAGATGATCCGCTCGAACAGCGTCGAAGGGCGCAGCGAGACGGTCGTCGAGTTCTCGCTCGATGCCGACATGAACCGCGCGGTGCAGGACGTGCGCGACAAGGTCTCGGCGCTGCAGCCGTCGTTCCCGCGCGATGCGAAGAGCCCGTTCATCTCGCGCTTCGACGGCGAGAACGCGCAGCCCACCGCGAACCTCGCGCTGATCGCGCGCGAACGCAGTGCGCGCGAGCTGTCGCTGATCGCCGACCAGGACGTGCGCAAGCGGCTCGAGCGCGTCGCCGGTGTCGCGCGGGTCGATGTCAGCGGCATGACGGTGCGGCAGGTCCGCATCGACCTCGACCCGCAGCGTCTGCGCGCCTATCAGCTCACGCCGGCCGACGTGTCGGCGGCGCTGCAAAGCGCCAATGCCGATGTGCCGGTGGGTCTGCTCAGCAGTGCGAAGGAAGACGCGCTGGTGCGCGTCGAAGGCAAGATGCGCGACGCGAAGGCCTTCGGCGACGTCGTCGTCGCGAACCGCGGCGGCCTGCCGATCCGGCTCGCCGACCTGGGCCAGCTGGTCGAGCGCGAGCGCGAGCCGGACTCGCTGTCGCGCGTCGACGGCGTGCCGGCGATCACGTTCCAGGTCTACAAGCAGCAGGACGCCAACATCGTGCTGACCGGCGAGGGCATCCAGCGCGGCGCCGAGGAGCTGCGCAAGGTGCTGCCGCCCGGCGTCGAGCTGCGCATGGTGTACGACGACAGCGCCTGGGTGAAGGACTCGCTGTCGGGCGTGAAGCGCACGCTGATCGAAGGCGCGCTGCTGACGGTCGCCATCGTGTTCCTGTTCCTGCACAGCTGGCGCAGCACCGTGATCACCGGGCTGACGTTGCCGATCGCGGTGATCTCGGCGTTCATCGCGGTGTACCTGTTCGGCTTCACGCTGAACTTCATGACGATGATGGCGCTGAGCCTGTGCATCGGCCTGCTGATCGACGACGCGATCGTCGTGCGCGAGAACATCGTGCGCCACGTGCACATGGGCAAGGACCACCATGCCGCGGCGCTCGACGGCACCGAGGAGATCGGCCTGGCAGTGATGGCGACGACCTTCGCGATCTGCGCGGTGTTCGTGCCGGTCGCGTTCATGAAGGGGCTGATCGGGAAGTTCTTCTTCCCGTTCGGCATCACGGTCGCGGTCGCGGTGCTGGTCAGCCTGTTCGTCAGCTTCACGCTGGACCCGATGCTCTCGAGCATCTGGAAGGACCCGCCCGGCAACCGCCTGATCCGCATGCCGGTCATCGGCCACCTGATGCGCGCGACCGACCGCATGCTCGAGGCGATGCACGGCGTCTACGAGGTCACGATACGCTGGATCTTCTCGGGGCGGCGCTACCGCATGCTGCTGCTGCCATTGCCCGCCTATGGCCACCCGTTCGATGAGACCGGACAGCGCGATGCGACCCGGCCGCGCCAGTGGCGCATCGCGACCGTGACGCCGCGTGCGCTGGTGCTGCTCGCCGGCATCGCGAGCTTCGCCGGCGCGATCGCGCTGGCGCCGCTGGTCGGCACCGAGTTCATCCCCGAGTCCGACAACAGCTACATCCAGATCAACGTGCGCATGCCGGTGGGTACCAGCCTCACGCGCGGCAGCGACAAGATGCAGCAGGTCGAGGCCGTCGCGCGCGCGATGCCCGAGGTGCGCATGATCTCGTCGACCATCGGCGGCGCCGACTTCAGCAATGGCGCGCGCAACAGCGGCACGGTCAACATCCAGCTCGTCAAGCCGCATGAACGCAAGCGCTCGCAGAAGAAGGTCGAGGAGGCGATACGCGAGGCGCTGCGGCCGATCCCCGGCATCGACGTGTCGCTGGGGCAGCGCCCGATCTTCGTCTCGCTGATGGGTCCGGAACCTAGCGTGCTCGAGACCGAGATACAGAAGTTCGCCGACAAGGTCGGGAAGGTGAAGGGCGTGACCGATCTCGAAACCTCGGTCAAGCCGGGGCTGCCGGCGTTTGCAGTGCGGCTCAAGCCCGACGCGGTGCGCGAGCTCGGCCTGACGCCGACCCAGCTCGCGGCGAGCCTGCGCCCGTTCGTCAACGGCGATGTCGCGACCTACTGGACTGCGCCCGATGGCCAGCAGGTCGAGGTCGAGCTGCGCCTGCCGCAGCTGCGCCGCGAGTCGATCGCGCAGCTCGACGAGCTGCCGGTCGCGTACGCGAAGGACGGCACGCCGATCGCGCTGGCACGGGTGGCCGACGTGGTGCCGGTCACGAACCCCGAGGTCATCAAGCGCCAGGACTTGCAGCGCCGGCAGGCCGTCTATGCCGGCGTCAGCGGCCGCCCCAGCGGCGACGTCGGCAACGACATCAAGAAGATCATCGAGCAGACGCAGCTGCCGCAGGGCTACCGCTTCGACATGGGCGGCCAGTCCAAGGACCAGGCCGAGGCGTTCACCGGCGTGCTGATGGCGCTCGCGGCCGCGGTGATCTTCATCTACATCGTGCTCGCGTCGCAGTTCGCGAGCTTCGCGCAGCCGCTCGCGATCATGGCCTCGCTGCCGCTCGCGCTGATCGGCGTGATGCTCGCGCTGCTGGTCACGCGCTCGACCTTGAACCTGTTCTCGATGATCGGCCTCGTGATGCTGATGGGGCTGGTGACGAAGAACGCGATCCTGCTGGTCGACTTCGCGAATCACGCGCGCAAGGCCGGGCTCTCGACCGCCGATGCGCTGCTGCAGGCCGGCCTGGTGCGGATGCGCCCGATCATGATGACGACCGGCGCGATGATCTTCGGCATGCTGCCGCTTGCGCTGGCGCTGGACGAGGGCGGCGAACTGCAGGCGCCGATGGGCCGCGCGATCATCGGCGGCGTGATCACGTCGACCTTGCTGACGCTGGTGGTCGTGCCGGTGCTGTACAGCTACCTGGTGCGCGACCGCAAGGGCCAGCGGGCCGAGGCCTCCGCCGCCACGACATTCGCGAATCCGGACCGCGGCGGTGACCGCGGGGCGATGGGCGGCGGGATGACCGAGGGGATGCCGGCCGCGAAGGAATGACCAGTGGTCCTTCAGCACCGGCAAGGCGCGTCGCACGCGTCATGGACTGCGTCGCGGTCTGCGCGGTGACCTGGCATCGCTTCCGCTCTACGCCGTCGATGCCCAAGGTTGCGCGGCCAATGCCGGGCGGCTACGTCAGGTGGCCGATCGCGCTTGAGTGAGGCTGAACGCGCGGCCTGGGCGTGCCAGGTCGATCCGGTGCGACAACGCCGCCAGCCCCAGCGCCGCCAGCGCGA
>DATEFR010000778.1:0-2870 GCA_035280545.1 Burkholderiaceae bacterium
GCTGGCGGAAGCGGCGTGCCGCTTCGATGTGCCTGCCGTCGGCCACGCTCGTCATCACGCGCGAGACCGAGCGCTCGATGTCGATCGCCGGGTAGTGGCCGGCCTCGGCCAGCTCGCGTGACAGCACGATGTGGCCGTCCAGGATGCCGCGCGCCGCGTCGGCGATCGGGTCGTTCTGGTCGTCGCCCTCGGACAGCACGGTGTAGAAGGCGGTGATCGAGCCGCCGCCGGCCACGCCGTTGCCGCTGCGCTCGACGAGCTGCGGCAGCTTTGCGAAGCAGCTCGGCGGATAGCCCTTGGTGGCGGGCGGCTCGCCGATCGCGAGCGCGATCTCGCGCTGCGCCATCGCGTAGCGGGTCAGCGAATCCATCAGCAGCAGCACGTTCAGGCCGCGGTCGCGGAAGTGCTCGGCGATCACGGTCGCGTAGCTCGCGCCTTGCATGCGCACCAGCGGCGGCGAGTCGGCCGGCGCGGCGACGACGACCGCGCGGCGCATGCCTTCCTCGCCGAGGATGTCCTCGATGAATTCCTTCACTTCGCGGCCGCGCTCGCCGATCAGCCCGACGACGATCACGTCCGCCGCGGTGTAGCGCGCCATCATGCCCAGCAGCACCGACTTGCCGACGCCGGTGCCGGCGAACAGGCCGATGCGCTGGCCGCGGCCCACGGTCAGCATCGCGTTGATCGCGCGCACGCCGGTGTCCAGCGGCGTGCGCACCGGGTCGCGGTCCATCGCGTTGATCGGGCGGCGCGTCAGCGGTTCGGTGTGGACCTGCTCGATGGGCCCGCGCCGGTCCATCGGGTGGCCGTGCGAATCGACGACGCGGCCGAGCAGCCCGTCGCCCACCGGCAGGTGCAGCGTGCGGTCCTCGCTGCGGCGCCACGGGTGGTGCGCGGCGCCCAGCCGCATCGGCACGATGGGCGAAGGCCGCGGCACGACGCGCGCACCGCTCGCGAGGCCGTGGATGTCGCCGGTGGGCATCAGGTAGGCGCGGTCGCCGGCGAAGCCGACGACCTCGGCGATCACCGGCGCCTGGCCTTCCATCCGCACTTCGCAGACCGAGCCGACCGGCACGCGGATGCCGGCGGCCTCGAGCACGAGACCGGTCACGCGCACCAGCAGGCCCTGGGTCTCGAGCGGGATCTTGTCGGCGGTGAAGCCGCGCATGTCGCCCAGATAACGCTGCCACTGCGCCTGCATGGGCTCGGCGGTGTGGGTGCGATGGGTGGCGGCGCTCATGAGGCCGATTCGTCGGAGGAGGCGGCGTCGCCGGCGCCGGTCGTGGGCGCCGCGGGCATCGCGTCCCACGGCTCGTCTATGCCCAGCGCTGCCGCGGCACGGTGCCAGCGGGTCTCGATGCTCGCGTCGATGATGCCGATGTCGGACTCGACCAGGCAGCCGCCGCGCGCCATCGATGTGTCGGCCAGCAGCCGCGCGCCGCGGGTCTGCAGCGTCTCGGCGGCGCCTTGCGCCACCAGCGCGTGGTCGTCGGGGTGCACGCGCAGCGTGATGTGCTTCGCGCTGAGCATCAGCGTGTCCAGCGCCTCCTGCGCGACCTGGGCGATCAGCTCGGGCCGCGCGGCGATCTCGCTGCGCACGATGCGGTGCGCGAGCTGCGTCGCGGCGATCGCGAGCGTGCGCGCCATCTCCTGCTGCAGGCCGGCGAGCTCGTCGCCGAACGAGGCGAGCAGCGCACCGACCTGCGCGGCGGTCTGGCTCGCAAAGCTCTGCTTGAAGCCTTCGAGCGCGGCCATGCCGTCGCGGTAGCCGTCCTGGTAGCCGGACTGGCGCGCCGCGCGCATCTGCGCGGCGATCTGCTCGGCGACGTCGGCGGCACCCGTCGCGGTGTTCTTCGCGGCGGCATCGGTCGCGCGGCGCAGCGGGTGCGGCGCCGCACCGGCGCCGCCGATGTCGCCCGGGCTCCACGCCGCGAACGAGCTCAGCTCCTCGCGGGGGATGAAGCGGGCGTAGGCATTGGCCTTGACGTCGTTCGGCGAGGGGATGTTCTTGGTCTTCAGCGACGGGTTAGACGAAGTCATCGTCGCCTCCGCTGCTCAGCACGATCTGGCCTTCGTCGGCCAGGCGGCGCACCACCTTCAGCAGTTCCTTCTGCTCGGCCTCGACTTCGGAGACGCGCACCGGGCCGCGCGAATCCAGGTCTTCGCGCAGCGCTTCGGCGGCGCGGGTCGACATGTTCTTGAAGATCTTCTCGCGCATCTCGGGCTTCGCGCCCTTGAGCGCGATGATCAGCGACTCGGACTGGATCTCCTTGAGCAGCGCCTGGATGCCCTTGTCGTCGACCGTCTCGAGGTCGTCGAACGTGAACATGTTGTCCATGATGCGCTGCGCGAGGTCGTTGTCGGTCTCGCGGATGTAGTCGAGCACCGCGGTCTCGACGCTGGAGCCCATCATGTTGATGATCTCGGCGGCCGGCTTCACGCCGCCCAGCGAGGTCTTGCGCATCTTCTCGCCGCCGGCGAGCACCTTGCCCATCACCTCGTTGAGGTCCTTCAGCGCCGAAGGCTGGATGCCGTCCAGCGTCGCGATGCGCACCAGCACTTCGTTGCGCTGGCGCTCGGTGAAGGTCTTCAGCACCGAGGCGGCCTGGTCGAAATCCAGGTGCACGAGGATGGCCGCGACGATCTGCGGGTGCTCGTTGCGCAGCAGCTCGCCGACCGAGATCGGGTCCATCCACTTCAGGCTCTCGATGCCCGAGGTGTCGCCGCCTTGCAGGATGCGGTCGATCAGGAGGTTCGCCTTGTCGTCGCCCAGCGCCTTGCGCAGCACGGCCTTGACGTACTCGTCGGTGTCGCCGACCAGCACGCTCTGCTCCTGCGAGACGGTGTGGAACATCTCGAGCACGTTGTCG
>DATEFR010000779.1:0-5594 GCA_035280545.1 Burkholderiaceae bacterium
AGCGTCGTGATGGCCCGCCTGGTGCGCGACGCCGGCAGCCGCGCCGATGTCGCCTGGGCCGAGACCGGCACGCTGCCCTACCTGGCGCGCAAGCACGGCGAGCGCGAGGTGAACGTGACGATCCGCGCCATCCGCCTGCCCACCGGCGTCTACCCGGCGCGCAAGCAGGAGACGGCGATCGCGGTCATCCGCAAGGCGTATCCGTCGGTGCACGGCTGCGGCGATGCGCTTTCTGGCGCGCTGATGAACGCCGGCCCGATCATCCACCCGCCGCTGATGGTGATGAACGCCGCACCGCTGCAGCACTTCGAGCGCTGGGACATCCACAACGAAGGCACGCAGCCGGCCGTGCGCGCGGTGACCGACCGCCTGGACCTCGAACGCATCGCGGTGCGCGAGGCGCTGGGCTACGGCGCACCGCACTATCCGCTGGCCGACCACTACGCGAACGACCGGTGGATGTACGGCGATGCGCACAAGCGGCTGGTGCAGTCGGGCGACTGGCGCGAGACGATCGCGCTGCATGACCATCGCTACATCACCGAGGACACCGAGCTGGGTCTCGCGTTCCTGGCCTCGGTCGCGCGCTGGGCCGGCGTCGACGCGCCGATCGCGCACGGGCTGCTCGCGATCGTCGGCGGCTTTCTCGGCCGCGATCTGCGCCAGGGTCCGCGCACGATGGAGGCGCTGAGCCTCGCGTCGCTGAGCCGCGAAGCGCTGCAGCAGCGCCTGCACGACGGAATCTGACCATGACGGCGCCGCGCTTCGTCGCCGTCGGAGCGGGCCGCATGGGGCGCGGCATCGCGATCGCGTTCGCGTATGCGGGGCACCGCATCGCGCTGGTCGACCTGCGGCAGCGCACGGCCGACGCGTCGCGCGCGTTGCAGGGCGAGGTTCGCGCCGAAGTCCATGCGAGCCTGGCTGCGCTGGCGGCGTTCGGTGCGTTCGACCCGGCGCAGGTGGAGACCGTTGCGAAGCGCATCGAGTTCGTCGATGCGCAGGGCGCGCCGGCCGCGCTGGCCGCCGCCGAGCTCGTCTTCGAAGGCGTGCCCGAGACCCTGGACGCGAAGCGCGATGCGTTCGATCAGCTCAACGCGCAGTGCCGCGACGATGCGATCCTGACCTCGACGACCAGCAGCATCCTCGTGACGCAGCTGGCCGCGCTGGTGCGCAAGCCCGGGCGCTTCCTGAACATGCATTGGCTGAACCCGGCGTACGTGATGCCGGTGGTCGAGCTCAGCACGCATCCCGGCACCGACCCCGGCGTGCTGGCGCGCACGCGCGAGCTGATGCGTGCCATCGGCAAGCTGCCGGTGGTGTGCGGGGCCGCGCCGGGCTACATCGTGCCCAGGCTGCAGGCGCTGATCATGAACGAGGCGGCGCGCATGGTCGAGGAGGGCGTGGCCAGCGCCGAGGAGATCGACACCGCGACGCGCTACGGCCTGGGCCTGCGCTTCGCGGCGCTGGGCGTGGTCGAGTTCATCGACTACGGCGGCTGCGACATCCTGCACCACGCGAGCCGCGAGATGGCCGAGACGATCGATGCCCGACGTTATGCGGCCCCGGCGATCGTCGGGCGCATGGTGGACGAAGGCCGGCTCGGGTTGAAGACCGGCCGCGGCTTCTACGACCACTCGGCGCGCGACGCCGCGGCTTACAGGCGCGACGTGCTGGCACGCACGCTGGGCCTGCTGCGCCACGCGGGCCTGTGGCGGCCGGCCGCGGAGACGACGCTTCCATGACGCCTCCCGCCGGCCGGCGCGTGCGCCGCGCGTTCGTCGACCTGCCGCATGGCCAGGTCCACTATGCCGAATGCGGCGCGGCCGATGCGCCCGCGATCCTGCTGCTGCACCAGACGCCGCGCAGTTGGGCCGAATATCGCGGCGTGCTGCCGCGACTGAGCGAGCGCCATCGCGCGATCGCGATGGACACCGCCGGCTTCGGCGACTCCGATCCGCTGCCCGAACCGCCATCCATCGAAGCCTGGGCCCGCGTCGCGGTCGGGCTGCTGGATGCGTTGGGCATCGCGCGCGCCCACGTCGTCGGCCACCACACCGGCGGCGTGATCGCGGTCGAGCTGGCGGCGCGGCATCCCGGGCGCGTGGCCGCGCTGGTGCTTTCGGCGACGCCCTACACCGATGCCGCATTCCGCCGCGCACGCGCCGAACGGCCGCCCATCGATGCGGTCGAGCTCAGCGACGACGGCGCGCATCTGGCCGCCCTCTGGCGCCAGCGCCAGGCCTTCTACCCGGCGCAGCGACCAGACCTGCTGCAGGCCTTCGTGCTCGATGCGCTGAAGGTGCGCGGCGACGACGTCGAAGGCGGGCACCGCGCAGTGGCCGCGTACCGCATGGAGGAGCGCATGGCGCAGGTCCGCCAGCCCGCTTTGGTGATTCACGCGCCGGACGATCCGTTCGCGTCGCCGCACACTGCCGCGTGGCGCGCCCATCTGCCGCAGGCACGGGTCGTCGAGATCGCCGGCGGCATGGTGCCGCTGCCCGATCAGCTGCCGGCGGCGTTTGCCGACGCGATTCTCGACTTCCTGGACGCTGCGCGATGAGGCGCCGCTACGCGTCGTCCTCCGGTTCGGCGGGGCCGCCGTCCTTGTGCAGCTCGATCAGCTGGATCAGCGTCGCCTTCAACTCGGCCGCGCGCTTTTCGCCGAACGGCTCCAGCACCCGGTGCTCGTGCTCGCGCGCGAGCGGGATCAGCCCCGCGGCCAACCGGCTGCCCGACGCGGTGATGCGGACCAGCGTCACGCGGCGGTCAGCCTCGTGCGCGAGGCGCTTGACGTGGCCGCTGGCCTCCATGCGGTCCAGCACGCGTGTCACCGTCGGCTGCTTCATCACGGTGATCTCGGCGATGCGGCCAATGCTCATCGCCTCGCCGCCGGCCAGCGTCGCCAGCACGCGCCACTCGGAGACGGTGAAGCCCTTCGCGGTGACCACCCGGTGGAACTCGCCCGAGATCAGGTGGCTGGCCTGCGCCAGCAGCGCCGGCAGGTAGTCGTCGACGAAGTGCGCGGCACGTTGGGCGCGCACGGATCTGCGTTTGTCCATGAGCCGATTCTCCGGGAAGTCACGGACATGACGGGCCGAAAAAATCCATGACTTTTCATATATTCCGTCATAAACTAATCGCGAATCAAGGATTCACCCGCCGGCATCGAGGACCGTCATGGCCGAGAGATCGTTCGTCGAGGAAGTGCAGAAGCTGCGGCTGGGCGCCGGCGAGCGGTTCCGCGGCGAAGGCATCCTGGCCGTCACCAAGGCCTTGCTGGAGTCGGGGGTCTCGTATGTCGCGGGCTACCAGGGTGCGCCGATCTCGCACCTGATGGACGTGTTATCCGACGCGCAGGACATCCTCGCCGAGCACGGCATCCGCTTCGAGAACAGCGCCAGCGAGGCGACCGCGGCGGCCACGCTCGCGGCCTCGGTCAACTACCCGCTGCGCGGCGCGGTCACGTTCAAGGCGACGGTCGGCACCAACGTCGCCTCCGATGCGCTGGCCAACCTGGCGTCCGGCGGCGTCACCGGCGGCGCGCTGATCGTCGTCGGCGAGGACTACGGCGAAGGCTCGTCCATCATGCAGGAGCGCAGCCACGCGTTCGCGATGAAGTCGCAGATCTGGCTGCTCGACCCGCGGCCGAACCTGCCGTCCATCGTGAAGGCCGTGAAGCAGGGCTTCGAGCTGTCGGAGGCGAGCCGCACGCCGGTGATGCTGCAGCTGCGCATCCGCGCCTGTCATGTACACGGCGAGTTCGTCGCGGCCGACAACCGCCGGCCGTCGTTCACGATAGGCGATGCGCTGGACCATCCGCAGCGCGACGTGGACCGCATCGTGCTGCCGCCGGCGAGCTTCGCGCACGAGCAGGAGAAGGTGCGAGAACGCTGGCCCGCCGCGGTGCGCTGGATCGAGCGCCACGGCCTGAACGAGTTCTTCGCCGAGGGCGCCGACGACATCGGCATCGTCGTGCAAGGCGGCAGCTACAACACCTTGCTGCGCGTGCTGGAGCGGCTCGGCCTGGCCGATGTCTACGGCAACAGCCGCGTGCCGCTGTACGTGATGAACGTCGCGTACCCGGTGATCCCGTCGGAAGTGCTGCGCTTCTGCGAGGGCAAGCGCGCGGTGCTGATGGTGGAGGAGGGGCAGCCCAACTTCATCGAGCAGAACCTCGCAACCCTCCTGCGGCAGCACGGCTCGACGGTCGCGCTGCATGGCAAGGATTTGCTGCCGGTGGCCGGCGAGTACACGGCGCTCGAGCTGATGAAGGGCGCGCGGGCGTTTCTCGAGCGCTACGGGCGCTTGCCGTCGGCTGCCGCGTCGACGCCCGAGCGGCGCGCGAAGGAACACAAGAAGGTCATCCCGCTGAAGCCGCTGGCCGAGAGCGTCAGCGCGCGCCCGCCGGGCTTCTGCACCGGCTGCCCCGAGCGCCCGATCTTCACGGCGATGAAGCTGGTCGAGCGCGAGCTGGGGCCGCATCACGTCAGCGCGGACATCGGCTGCCACCTGTTCTCCATCCTGCCGCCGTTCAACCTCGGCAACACGACGATGGGCTACGGCCTGGGCGGCGCCGGCTCGGCCGCGCTGAACGCGCCGGGCCACAAGCGCGCGATCAGCGTGATGGGCGACGGCGGCTTCTGGCACAACGGCCTGACCAGCGGCATCGCGAATGCGGTGTTCAACCGCACCGACAACCTGACCATCGTCGTCGACAACAGCTACACCTCGGCAACCGGCGGGCAGGACATCCTGTCGTCCACCGCCGCCAACAAGACCCGCAGCACCGGCCACGCGATCGAGAACGCGGTGCGCGGCGTCGGCGTGCACTGGGTGCGCACGCTGCGCCGCACCTACGACGTGGCGGGCATGCGCGACACCTTGCGCGAGGCGCTGACGACCAAGGAGCCCGGCCCCAAGGTGCTGATCGCGCAGTCCGAATGCATGCTGAACAAGCAGCGGCGCGAGAAGCCGCTGGCGCGCAAGGCCGTGGCCGAAGGCCGGCGTGTCGTGCGCGAGCGTTTCGGCGTCGATGCCGATACCTGCACCGGCGACCACTCGTGCATCCGCCTGTCGGGTTGCCCGTCGCTGTCGGTCAAGCCGAATCCCGACCCGCTGCGCACCGATCCGGTGGCCACCGTGCTCGACTCTTGCGTGGGCTGCGGGCTGTGCGGCGAAGTCTCGCACGCCGCGGTGTTGTGCCCATCGTTCTACAAGGCGCAGATCGTCAGCAACCCCACGCGCTGGGACCGGCTGCGCCAGCGCGTGCGCGGTGCGGTGATCGGCTATCTGCAACGGCGCGAGATGCGCTCGCGTGAACGTTATGCCTTCTGAAGTCGAAGACACGCTCGTTCTGGTTGAGCGGGATCAGGACGGCGGGGCGCTCCGCTGCGCTCATGTCCCCCGGCATCGGCCTGCGGCCGATACCTCCTCCTTTACTTCGCTCCGCGGAACGCCCCGCCGTCCCGATCCTGCACCACCGTGGCATTCGAATCGTCGCGTGCCAACAGTGGTGGGGCTGCCGAGGGCGTCGGGTGGCCGGCGTAGCGAAGTAAAGGAGGAGGGACAGGCGCAGCCTGTCCCGGGGGACATGA
>DATEFR010000780.1:0-3799 GCA_035280545.1 Burkholderiaceae bacterium
TGCCGCGGTGCCGGTGCCGGTGCCGGCGGTCCCCGTTGCGGCGAGCCAGACCCCGGCGGCCCCTGCCACCGCGGCGGCCGACGAAGCCTCGACCAACCGCTACGACGTCAAGAAGGCGTTCGGCGCCATCGCCCGCATCCACACCCAGGCCAGCGAGCTGACGCCGCGCCAGCATGCACGGCTCGATGCGTTCGTGCGCCGCTATATCGAGCGCACTCGCAAGAGCAAGGACTACACGGTGCAGCATCGGGCGCACCTGGCCGACCCGCGCGTGGTCAACGGCTTCCGTCCGATGACCAAGGAGATCACCTACCAGATCGTGATCGAGCGCAGCAAGGGTTCGCGCATGTGGGACCTGGACGGCAACGAGTACGTCGACACGCTGAACGGGTTCGGCATGAACCTGTTCGGCTGGCAGCCCGACTTCGTCAACGAGGCGATCCACAGGCAGGTCGATGCCGGCTACGAGATCGGGCCCCAGCATCCGCTCGCCGGCGAGGTCGCGGACCTGATTTGCGAGCTCACCGGTTTCGACCGCGCCGGCCTGTGCAACACCGGATCGGAAGCGGTGATGGCCGCGGTGCGCATCGCCCGCACGGTGACCGGTCGTAACACCGTCGTGCTGTTCACCGGCTCGTACCACGGCACGTTCGACGAAGTGCTGGTGCGCGCCGGCCGCAACGCGAAAGGCATCCCGGCGGCGCCCGGCATCATGCGCGGCATGTTCGGCGACGTGCGCGTGCTGGACTACGGCACGCCCGAGGCGCTCGAGTTCATCCGCAACAACGCCGACGATCTGGCCGCCGTGCTGGTCGAGCCGGTGCAGAGCCGCCGGCCCGATTTCCAGCCGCGCGAATTCCTGAAGGAAGTGCGTGCGATCACCGAGCGCAGCGGCACCTGCTTCATCTTCGACGAGGTCATCACCGGATTCCGCGCGCACCTCGGCGGCACGCAGGCCCTGTTCGGCATCCGCGCCGACCTCGCGTGCTACGGCAAGGTCATCGGCGGCGGGTTCCCGGTGGGCGTGATCGCCGGCAAGCGCGAATTCATGGACGCGCTCGACGGCGGCGCCTGGCAATACGGCGACGATTCGATCCCCACGGTCGGCGTGACCTACTTCGCGGGCACGTTCGTGCGGCACCCGCTGGCGTTGGCCGCGGCGAAGGCGTCGCTGCTGCATCTCAAGGAGCAGGGCCACGCGCTGCAGACCAAGCTGAACACGAGCACGGCCGCGATGGCGGACGAGCTCAGCGCGTACTGCCGCGAGGTCGGCGCACCGCTGGAGATTCGTCACTTCTCGTCACTGTGGCGCGTGAGTTGGCTCGAAGATCATCCGATGCAAGATCTTCTGTTCGCGATGATGCGCAACCGCGGCGTGCACATCCTCGACAACTTCCCCTGTTTCCTGACGACCGCACACACGCCGGAAGACATCGCGACGATCAAGTCGGCGTTCAAGGAATCCATCGCCGAGCTGCAGGAGGCCGAGTTCCTGCCGCGGCGCAACGATGCGATGGTCCTGGCCGACGCCTCGCGCCCGCCGGTACCGAACGCCAAGCTCGGGCGCGACAAGGATGGTCGGCCCGCCTGGTTCGTGCCCGATGCGAACGCGCCCGGCAAGTACCTCAAAGTCAACATCTGATGGGAACCAATCACGCGGCCTCCTACCTTGAGCGCGTCGAGTTCGACCCGTTCGCCGGCGCGCCGGTCGAACGCGTGGTCGGCACGAGCGAGGCGCAACGCGAGGTCTGGCTCGCGGACAAGCTCGGGCACGATGCCTCGCTGGCCTTCAACGAGTCGGTCAATCTACGGCTGCGCGGGCCGCTGGACATCGGGGCGTTGTCCAGTGCGCTGCAGGCACTGATCGCCCGGCACGAGGCGCTGCGATCGACCGTCGGTCCGGAGGGTACGGAACTCCTGATAGGCGACGCCGCGGCGGGTGTGGACGTGCTGCTGCACGATCTGCGCGCCGAGAGTGAAGCCGCCCGTCTCGACGCGTTGAAGCACGCGGCCGAGCAGGCCGTGGAAACGCCGTTCGATGTGAGCACCGGACCGTTGTTCAGGGCCGCGCTCTATCGCCTGACGGACGACGAGCACGTGCTGATGATGACCGCGCACCACATCGTCTGCGACGGCTGGTCGTGGGGCGTGCTGACCGACGACCTGGGCTCCCTGTATGCCGAGCGCCTCGGCCTGGCCCCGGCGCCCGATGCGCCTGCCTGCTACGGCGACTATGTGGCCTGGGAACTCGGCGAGGCGTTCGGGCCGGCGATGCGCGAGCACGAAACGTTCTGGCTGCGCCGATTCGCGGGCAGCACCCTGCCGGTGCTGGACCTGCCGACCGACCGGCCGCGCGCGCCGGTGCGTACCTTCCGCTCGCGCCGCATCGATCGCCTGCTCGATGCAGAGCTCGTCGCCGACGTGCGCAAGCTCGGTGCCAAGGCCGGGATCAGCAGCTTCGCGACCCTGTTCAGCGCGTTCGCCGCGACGCTGCACCGGCTCACCGGCCATGACGACCTGGTGATCGGCGTGCCCGCCGCCGGGCAGTCGGCGAGCGGCATGACGGCGCTCGTCGGCCACTGCGTCAACCTGCTGCCGGTCCGCGTGGCCGTCGACCCCGCGCAGCCGTTTGCCGACTTTGCGGCGCGTTCGGGCAGTGTGCTGCTCGATGCGTTCGAGCATCAGACGCTCACCTACGGCACGCTGCTGAAGAAGCTGCCGATTCAGCGCGACCCGAGCCGGTTGCCGCTGGTCAGCGTGATGTTCAACGTCGATCAGTCGGTGAGCGCGGGCGCGGGCAAGTTCCCGGACCTGAATGTCGACCTGTCGGCGAACCCGCGGCATTTCGAGAACTTCGAGCTTTTTGTCAACGTCGCGCCGGTGGCCGGCGGGTATCGGCTCGAATGCCAATACAACACCGACCTGTTCGATGCCGTGACGATCGAACGCTGGCTCGGGGCCTACGAGGCGTTGCTGCGCTCGGCGATCGGCAATGCGCAGCAAGCGGTCGGAAAGCTGGGCTGGATGAGCCCTTCGGAGGTCGAGGCGCTGCGTGCCCTGCAGCCGGCCGCCACGCCGCGCGATGCCAAGCCGCTGATGCAGGGTGCGTACGAGCGCCAGTGCGCGGCCACGCCGCAACGCGTGGCGCTGCGTTGCGGCGATCAGGTCCTCAGTTATCTCGAGCTCGATCAGCGTTCGAACCGGCTTGCGCGCACGCTGCGTGCGCGCGGCATCGGCCGCGGCGACCGGGTCGGCCTGTGCATAGGGCGCGGCGCGGACATGCTGGTCTCGCTGCTGGCGGTGCTGAAGGCCGGTGCGACCTACATCCCGCTGGACCCCGGCTTCCCCGAGGCGCGGCTGGCGTACTACGCCGAGGACGCCCGGCTCGCCTTGCTGCTGACCGAGGCGACGGTTTCAACCGCGCCGAACGCGTGGCGCGACGACGCGGCGCAGCGCATCCTGGTGCTCGACCGCGACATCGGGTGGCTGGGCGAATCCGCCGAACCGCTCCCCTCCGGCGATCGCGATGCGCAGGCCGAAGACGCGGCCTACATCATCTACACCTCCGGCTCGACCGGAAAGCCCAAGGGCGTCTGCGTGCCGCACCGCGCGGTCGCGAATTTCCTCGCGAGCATGCGGCTGGCGCCCGGCATCACGTCCGACGACAAGCTCGCCGCGGTCACGACCTTGTCGTTCGACATCGCGGTGCTCGAACTGCTGCTGCCGCTGAGCGCCGGCGCGGAGGTCGTGCTGGTGCCGCGCGAGACCGCGATGGACGGCAACGCGCTGCGGGCGCTGC
>DATEFR010000781.1:0-4769 GCA_035280545.1 Burkholderiaceae bacterium
CGCGAGCTCGGCCGACGGCGCGCCGAAGTGCGGGCCGCCGCGCCCGGCGCAGCTCACGTAGATCGCGCCGGCAATGCCGCCGGTCGTCGGGCCTGCATCCGGCAGTGCCGATGGCGGCGTCGCCGCGAGCTGCGGCATGAATTCGGGTTCGGTCTCCTCGCGCACTTCGGCGCAGATGCGCACCAGATCGCGCCGCGCCGCCTCGGTGTTGCGGCTGCAGAACGCGAGCCGCGTGCCGGGCTCGGCCACGTCGCCGATCGCGATGCCGCGGCGGCCAGGATCGAGCCCAATCAGGTGGCGCACCCGCACGTCGTCGCCGAACGCGCCGCGCACGACGGCACCGGTGGCGACGGATGCCACGTCGGGCGGATCGCTGAGCCCGACCAGGATCTGCCGCAGCCGCGGCAGCGCATCGCGCGGCTCGCGGCCTTCGAGCTGCACGTCGCGCAGCAGGCAGTCGAGCGCCGGGCGGCCGTCGAGCTCGGTGATGACGTTGCGCTCGGCCGCGGTGATCTCGTGCGTCGGGCCGACCGGCTGGCAGCCCTGGGTCACGCGCGAGACGATCGCAACCTCGTCGCTGAAGGCAACGCCCGAGAGACCGCCCGTCAGCACCGCCTCCGCGATGTGGCGGCAGCTCGCGCGTGCCGATGCCAGCCCGCCGAACAAATAACCGCTCGCGGTGCGCCGCGCCATGTCGTGGACCAGCTCGGGCAGGTCGGGCGTCGCCGGGTCGGCATGCACGAGCGCGGCGTTGGCCGCGAAGTCGCGCAGCGGCCGGGCGCCCGAGAACACGCGAAACTGCGTCGCCGGGATCGCCGCCAGCATCAGCACGAGCGCGCCATCGTGGTCGTCGAAATACTCGACGCCGCTGGCCGCGACGCCGACACCGGTCGCGCCGACCCAGGCCACCCCGGGCCAGCGCGTGTGCAACTCGGCCAGCAGCGCTTCAGCGTGCGCCGCGTAGTGCTCGGTCAGGTAGACCCAGCCCAGCGTCGGCCGCGCGCCGTCGACGCCGATCGATCCCTGCCGACGCGCGGCCTGTGCCGCGTGGGCCTGCGCATCGAGCTGCGCGGCGGCCAGCGCAAGCGCGATGCGCCAATCGGGATGGGTCGCGTGGGCGTGCAGGAAGGCCTGCATGGTGATGCGGCGATGAGGTCGTCGGCTATCGGCGGATTCAGGGTCGCGGCGCCGCAGCGCGTTTGCGAGCGCCCGTGGGCTGTTTCGTCGGAGTCTTCGCCGCGCGGTTCGTTCCTTTGTTCGCCGTCCCGGCAGACGCCCTCTTCGGTTTTGCGGCGCTGCCGGCCGAGGCCGGCTCCGAGGGCTGGGCCATCGCGCCGGCCGCCTCGGCCATCGCCTTCGTCGCGCCGGCAGCGCCGTCGCGCAACGCCGCCGCCGCAAGCTCGGTGAACTGCTGGGTCAGCGCACCCCACCATTGCATCGGGTCGACGGCGCCGGACGATTCGGCCGACGCGGCCGAGGCCCCGGGCTTGGAAGCAGCGCTCGGCGGCGGGGGCGCGGGGGCTTGGGCCGGCGTCTTGATCTGCAACGACTCGCGCAGGTCGTTCATCTGCACGTTCATCGTCTTCAGCGTCGACAAGGTCATGCGCTGCACCTCGAGCGCCTGGATCGTCGCGCCCAGCATCTTCGCGTTCTGCTCGAGCCAGAACTGCACGGTGCGCAGTTCCTCGATACGCTTCTCGAGCTCCTCGGGGTTCAGCGTCGGTGCGACCCACTGGCCTATCGTCGGCAGCGCGGCCCCGGCGTTCTTGACCAGGCCCTCCAGAAAATCAAAGCCCGGCACGAACGACGCGAAGCTGTGCGGTGCGGTGCTGCTCATCGGCTGTCTCCTGCTGGATTGTCGTTGTCCTGTCGAGCAGCAAGTCTCTCACTCTTTGCGGCCCGCCCCGAGCCGCTCGACCCGGTAGCCGCGCTGCGCGAGCAGCGCCGGCAGCCCTTGCGGACCGAACATGTGCAGGCTGCCGACCGCGGCGAACACGGTCTTGCCGCTGGCGTGCAGCGTGTCGATCCCGCTGGCCAGCGCCGGGTTGCGGTCGTCGAGCATGCGGCGCATCGCGCGCCGGTCGGCTTCGGTCTTCAGGCAATCGCACCAGTTTTCGTAGCGGCCGAGCTCGGCCTCGTCCGACTCGGCCCAGAGGCGCACCAGCTTGTTCAGCAGCGGCCGGGCGCGGCCGCTTTCGAGCTCGTCCAGGCCCGACTCGACCTGTGCGGCGATCGGCGTTCCGGGCTCGTCGGCGAAGCTGTCGAGCTGCAGCTCGGGGGTTTCGAGCGAGACGATGCCCTTCTTCGCGCCATGCGCGATGCCGGCGATCACGAGGTCGATGCCGTACGCGGGATCGAGGCCGTCGCGCCGGCCGGCCAATGCATTCAACGTCGCGATCTGCAGCATCGGCGTCAGGCCGGCCAGTTGCTCCGGCGCAATGCACTCGGCCTGTGCCTGGCGCTGCAGGCGCTGCGCCAGCGCCGGCGGCAGGGCCGGCTCGCGCCGCGCCGCGATCGCATCGGCCATGCGACGCTGCATCGCGGGGTCGAGCAGATCGAGCTCGAGCGCGACCGTGTCGCTGGCGATCAGCGAGCGCAGCGTCTGCGGGCCGGGGTACATCCAGTCCAGCTTCGCGACATGCACGGTGCCGTACAGGTACGAGCTGCGGCCGTCCTTCGTGATGCGCCACAGGAAGCCGCGGTCGCGTGCGCTCTTCAGGCCGGCTTGCGCGGCGTCGGCCGATGGCATCTGCGCGGCCGGCGGGCAGGACGATGCAGGTGAGGGCGGCGGCGATGCAGGCTGCGCCTGCCCCTGGGCTTGCGCGCTCGCGAGCGCCACCAGCAGGGTCGGCAGCCAGCGCTGCAGCCAACGCACGTTCATGGCTGCGCCTCCAGTTCGACGCGCAGCACGCCGTCGCGCTGCTGCCAGTGCAGCTTGCCCAGCACGTCCATGCCGAGCAGCGGCTGGTCGCCGAGCGCCGGCAGCGCCACGACCGGCAGCTTGTCGACCTGCACGCCGCCGCGCAGCTGCAGATCGATGCGCACGAGCTGGCCCGCGACGACGCCTCCGGCGGTGTTCGAGCTGACTTCGCCCAGCGATGCGAGCTGCAGCTCGCGCGCCAGCGCGGTCGGGATCGCGCTGCCGGTGGCGCCGGTGTCGATCAGGAACTCGACCTCGCGGCCGTTGATCCGCCCCGGCCAGTGGTAGTGGCCATCGGGGCCGCGGCGAATCTCGATGCTGCCGCTGTCGGGCAGCTGAAAACGCGCCTGTTGCGCCCGATGCTGCCACCACTGGATCGCCAGGAACACCGCGATCCCGGCCAGCAGCCAGACGGTGACGACCTTGACAGTGCTCGGCAGTTCGCGCTCCATGGCCGTAACCATGCCATGAATCGGCGTCATTCCGGCTCGCCGCTCACCCCTCACGTGAACGATCTCGCGACCCCGCGTGTCGCATTTCAGCCTTGCGGCACCACCACCGCCTGCTCGATCGCGCCGAACACGCTTTGCCCGTCCAGCCCCTTCATCTCGATGCGGATCGTGTCGCCGGCCTGCATGAACGCGGTCTTCGGCTCGCCGCTCTCTATCGTCTCGATCGCACGCTTCTCGGCGATGCACGAGTAGCCGCGCGACCAGTCCTGGTTGCTGACGGTGCCGCTGCCGACGATGGAGCCGGCGCGCACATTGCGGGTCTTGCAGATGTGCGCGACCAGCTGGCCGAAGTGAAAAGTCATCTCCGGGCCGGCGTCGGTCAGGCCGACGCGCTTGCCGTTCCAGACGCTCTCCAGGTTCAGGTGCACGCGGCCGCCGCGCCAGGCGTCGCCCAGCTCATCGGGCGTGACCGCGACCGGGCCGAAGGCGGTCGCCGGCTTGCTCTGGAAGAAGCCGAAACCTTTCGCGAGCTCGGGCGGGATCAGGTTGCGCAGGCTGATGTCGTTGGCGAGCATCAAGAGGCGGATGCCTTCGAGCGCGGCATCGGGCGTGGTGCCCATCGCCACGTCGCCGGTGATCACCGCGATCTCGGACTCGAAGTCCAGTCCCCACGCCAGGTCCGGGCAGACGATCGCGTCGCGCGGGCCGAGAAAGTCGTCGCTGCCGCCCTGGTACATCAGCGGGTCGGTGTAGAAGCTCTCGGGCACCTCGGCGTTGCGCGCCTTGCGCACCAGCTCGACATGGTTGATGTAGGCCGAGCCGTCGGCCCACTGGTAGGCACGCGGCAGCGGCGCCATGCACTTCTCGGGCTCGAATGCGAATGCATGGCGCGCCTTGCCGTTGTTCAGCGTCTGGTAGAGATCCTCGAGCTGCGGCGAGATGAAGTTCCAGTCGTCCAGCAGTTGTTGCAACCGGGTCGCGATGCCGCTGGCATAGTGGGCGGTCGCGAGGTCGCGCGAGACGACGACCAGTTGTCCGTCGCGCGAGCCGTCCTTGTAGGTGGCGAGCTTCATGGATGTCGGGTTATCGAAGGGGTTTTGACGAGGGAGGCTATTGTCGGTGCATGCCGATCGACATCCATCATCACCGCCACAGGGCGGCCGGCGCCGGGCAGCCGCGCTGGTCATGCTGAGCATCGCCGCGCTGCTGCTGCATGCCGCATTCCTGAGCGAACTGGACTGGGCCTGGCCGCAAGCGCAACACCAGACTGCGGCGGCCGCCCCGCTGCACGCCTCCGCGGCACCGAGTGTTGCGCTCGAAACCAGGACGCTGGCCGCCGAGCCGTCGAGTCTGCCAACGCCGCCGCCACCAGTGGCCGCCGAAGCGGCGAAAGCAGA
>DATEFR010000782.1:0-15557 GCA_035280545.1 Burkholderiaceae bacterium
GATGCTCATCGAGGGTGCTACAATCTTTGGGTTTACCTGGGATGAGCCGTGGGGCTCGCATCACCTGGGTAAACCACTCGCGAACCGGCCCTCGAAAGGTGTCGCGCAGAAGGGTAGTGGCAAGGCCACGGCATCTGCAGCGATTCAGGCCGGATTCTAGAACCAACCTTTGGAGTCCTCATGACTGTCACGATGCGTGAAATGCTGGAAGCCGGTGTCCATTTCGGGCACCAGACGCGCTTCTGGAACCCCAAGATGGCCCCGTACATCTACGGCCATCGCAACAAGATCCACATCATCAACCTCGAGAAGACGCAGCCGCTCTTCAACGAGGCGATGAAGTTCATCCGCCAGCTGGCCGCTCGCCGCGGCACGATCCTGATGATCGGCACCAAGCGCCAGGCGCGCGAGGTGATCGTGCAGGAAGCCCGGCGTGCCGGCATGCCGTTCGTCGACCAGCGTTGGCTGGGCGGCATGCTGACCAACTTCAAGACCGTCAAGGGCTCGCTGAAGAAGCTCAAGGACATGAAGGCGCAGGTCGAGGCCGGCACCGAGATCCGGATCAAGAAGGAAGCGCTGCTGTTCGAGCGCGAGCTCGCCAAGCTCGAGAAGGACATGGGCGGCATCCAGGACATGAACGCGCTGCCCGATGCGCTGTTCGTGATCGACGTCGGCTACCACAAGATCGCGGTCGCCGAAGCCCGGAAGCTGGGCATTCCGATCATCGGCGTCGTCGACTCGAACCACTCGCCCGAAGGCATCGACTACGTGATCCCGGGCAACGACGACTCGTCGAAGGCTGTGGCGCTGTATGCGCGCGCAGTCGCCGACGCGGTGCTCGAGGGCAAGGCCAACGCGACCAGCGAGGTCGTGCAGGCGGCGTCCGAAGGCGACGAATTCGTCGAAGTCAACGAAGCGGCCTGAGCCCTTCAGCCACGGCTCGCGACGCACGGTCGACGAGCATGAAGAAGGGGCTGTCACAGCCCCTTTTTTCCAATCCAGATCAAGTTCACGGAGTTATCAAGATGCCCGCAATCACTGCAAGCATGGTCGGCGAACTGCGCGCGAAGACCGACGCGCCGATGATGGAGTGCAAGAAGGCGCTGACCGAAGCCGACGGCGACATGCAGCGCGCCGAGGAGCTGCTGCGCGTCAAGCTCGGCAGCAAGGCCGGCAAGGCGGCGTCGCGCATCACCGCCGAGGGCGTGATCGCCGCGGTGGTCGAGGGCGGTACCGGCGCGATCGTCGAGATCAACTGCGAGACCGACTTCGTCTCGAAGAACGATTCGTTCCTGGCGTTCACGAAGTCCTGTGCCGAGCTGGTCGCGCGCAGCAATCCGGCTGACGTGGCCGCGCTGTCGGCGCTGCCGCTGTCGCAGGATGGCTTCGGCCCGACGGTCGAGGACGTGCGCAAGGGCCTGATCGGCAAGATCGGCGAGAACATGACGATCCGCCGCTTCAAGCGCTACGAAGGCACGAAGCTCGCGAGCTACCTGCACGGCACCCGCATCGGCGTGCTGGTCGAGTACGACGGCGACGAGCTCGCGGCCAAGGACGTGGCGATGCACGTCGCGGCGATGAAGCCGGTCGCGCTGCAGTCGTCGGACGTGCCGGCCGCGCTGATCGAGACCGAGCGCCGCATCGCCACCGAGAAGGCCGCCGAGGATGCCGAGAAGGCCAAGGCCGAAGGCAAGACGCCGCAGTCGCCCGAGATCGTCGCCAAGCGCGTCGAGGGTTCGGTGCAGAAGTACCTGAAGGAGGTGGCGCTGTTCAGCCAGGCCTTCGTCAAGAACGACAAGCAGACCGTCGAGCAGATGCTCAAGGAGAAGGCGACCAAGGTGAAGAGCTTCACCTTGTACGTCGTCGGCGAAGGCATCGAAAAGAAGGTCGACGATTTCGCGGCCGAAGTCGCGGCGCAGGTCGCGGCGGCGAAGGGCGCCTGAGGCCTATCGCAGCTTTTCTTCACCGAGCGGAAGCACCTGGTTGCCGCATCACCCGTCGAACCAGGCTTCTTCCGACTTAGACTTCGATGTCTGCCGTCACGAGCGGCGGGCGCGACTGCAAACGAGCGACGACGACACACGACGGGGGTCCGACACATGGCCGAGTACAAACGCATCCTCCTGAAGCTGTCCGGCGAAGCCCTGATGGGCGACGACGCGTACGGCATCAATCGCGCGACGATCGTGCGCATCGTCCGCGAGGTCCAGGAGGTGATGCAGCTCGGCTGTGAAGTCGCTGTCGTGATCGGCGGCGGCAATATCTTCCGCGGCGTGGCCGGCGGCTCGGTCGGCATGGACCGCGCGACCGCCGACTACATGGGCATGCTCGCGACCGTGATGAACGCGCTCGCGCTGGCCGACACGATGCGCCAGGAGGGCATGACCGCGCGTGTGATGTCGGCGATCGGCATCGAGCAGGTCGTCGAGCCGTACGTGCGGCCGAAGGCGCTGCAGTACCTCGAGGAAGGCAAGGTCGTGGTCTTCGCCGCCGGCACCGGCAACCCGTTCTTCACGACCGACACCGCCGCTGCGCTGCGCGGCGCCGAGATCGGCGCGCAGATCGTGCTGAAGGCGACCAAGGTCGACGGCGTCTACACCGCCGACCCGAAGAAGGATCCCGGCGCGACCCGCTATTCGGCGATCACGTTCGACGAGGCGATCGTGAAGAACCTGCAGGTGCTGGACGCCACCGCGTTCGCGCTGTGCCGCGACCAGAAGCTGCCGATCCGCGTGTTCAGCATCTTCAAGCCCGGTGCGCTGAAGCGCGTCGTGCTGGGCGAGGACGAAGGCACGCTGGTGCACGTTTGAGGAGCCAGGCAAGTGAGCATTGCAGACATCAAGAAGACCGCCGAGGCCAAGATGGCCCGCTCGGTCGAATCGTTCAAGACCGAGCTGCAGAAGATCCGCACCGGTCGCGCGCACCCCGGCATCCTCGACCAGGTGCATGTCGAGTACTACGGCTCGATGGTGCCGATCAGCCAGGTCGCGAACGTGACCCTGCTCGATGCCCGCACGATCAGCGTGCAGCCGTGGGAGAAGGGCATGGGCGCAAAGATCGAGAAGGCGATTCGCGAGTCCGACCTGGGCCTGAACCCCGCCACGCAGGGTGACCTGCTGCGCGTGCCGATGCCGGCACTGACCGAGGAGCGCCGCAAGGAGCTGACCAAGGTCGTGCGCCATGCCGGCGAAGAAGCGCGCATCGCGGTGCGCAACGTACGCCGCGATGCCAACGAGCATGCGAAGAAGCTGCTGAAGGACAAGGAGATCTCCGAGGACGACGAGCGCCGCTCGCTCGACGAGCTGCAGAAGCTCACCGACCGCACGATCGCCGAGATCGACCGGCTGACCAGCGGCAAGGAAGCGGAGATCCTGGCCGTTTGAGCCTGATCGCAAACGCGCTTGCCTCGATTCTCTCGATGAACCCGATCGCCTCCGCAGCGTGAGCATGCTTTCGAGCAACGGCAACGGCAACGGTAAAGGCAACGGCACCGTCCCGCGCCACGTCGCCATCGTGATGGACGGCAACGGCCGCTGGGCGAAGCGGCGTTTCATGCCGCGCTTCTTCGGCCACAAGCAAGGTGTCGATGCGCTCGTGCGCACCGTGCTGGCGTGTGCCGACCGCGGGGTCGAATACCTGACCGTGTACGCGTTCTCGTCGGAGAACTGGAAGCGGCCGACCGAGGAAGTCTCGGGGCTGATGGGGCTGGTGCTGGTCGCGGTCGCGAAGTACCTGACCAAGCTGGCCGACCACGGCGTGCGCATCAAGATCGTCGGCGACCGCAACGAGGTCTCCGACAAGCTGCGCCAGGCCTGGGAGCAAGCCGAGTCCAGCACGCGTCACAACACGCGCATCACGTTGTCGGTCGCGTTCAACTACGGCGGCCGCTGGGACATCGTGCAGGCCTGCCGCCAGGCGATCGCCGACGGCATCCCGGCGAACGAACTGACCGAGGCGACCTTGAGCCGCTACATGGCGCTCAGCCACGCGCCCGATCCCGACCTCTTCATCCGCACCGGCGGCGAGGTGCGGATCAGCAACTTCCTGCTCTGGCAGGTGGCGTACTCCGAGCTCGTGTTCAGCGATTGCCTGTGGCCCGAGTTCGGCGATGCCGAGCTCGATGCCGCGTTCGCGGCGTACGCGCGCCGCGACCGGCGCTTCGGCGACGTCCGCAGCGCCGCCAGCGTCGCGCTCGACAAGGTCTGACCTTCGTGCTCAAGCAGCGCATCATCACCGCGCTGGTCCTGGTCGCATTCCTGTTGCCGGCGCTGGCGGCGCCGCGGGTCTGGCCGTTCGCGGTGCTGACGCTGCTGCTGATCGGCGCGGCCGGCTGGGAATGGGCACGGCTGAACGGCGTCACCGGAGGCGCTGCTGTGGCGCTGGGCGGGCTGCTGGCGGCGTTGTGCGCTGCCGCGCTGGTCGGCGGCCTGGCCGACGAGCCGCCGCCGAGCGCGATCTGGTGGGGTGCGATGCTGGTCTGGGTGCTCGGCGGCGCGCTGGTGCTGCGCGGCGGGCCGGAAGCCTGGCCGCGGGTCGCGCAGGCCTTGCGGCTGGCGATCGGCCTGGCGCTGCTGTGGACCGCCTGGCTGGCGCTGACGACCGCGAAGACCATCGGCATCAACTTCATCCTGTCGACGTTCTGCCTGGTCTGGGCCGCGGACATCGCCGCGTACTTCGGCGGTCGCGCGTTCGGCAAGCGCAAACTGGCGCCGGGGATCAGCCCCGGGAAGAGCTGGGAGGGCGTCTGGAGCGGCATGCTGGGCGCGCTGGCGCTCGCGGCGTTCTGGTTGTGGCTCGATACGATGTTCAAGATGGATTCGCTGAGCCTGTATCTGCGCCTCTACGCGCGCTTCGGCACGATCGGGCTGATCGGGGTGGTCGTGTTCTTGTGCGCCGTCAGCGTGGTCGGCGACCTGTTCGAGTCGCTGGTCAAGCGCAGTGCCGGCGCGAAAGACAGCAGCGCGCTGCTGCCCGGCCACGGCGGCGTGCTGGACCGGGTCGATGCGTTGCTGCCGGTGTTCCCGATCGCGATGGCCCTGGTAACGGTGGGACGATGAACGCAACTTTCGATTCGCCGCGTCAGCGCGTCTGCATCCTCGGCGCGACCGGCTCGATCGGCACGAACACGCTGGACGTGATCGCGCGCCATCCGGACCGCTTCGAGGTCTTCGCGCTGACCGCGCACAGCCGGGTCGACGATCTGTTCGCGCAGTGCCTGCGCTGGCGCCCGCGCTACGCGGCCGTCGCCGACGCGCGTGCCGCGAACGCGCTGCGCGAGAGGCTGCGCGCGAATGGCGTGACCGGGACCGAGGTGCTCGCCGGTGCGGCCGCGTTGATCGAGCTGGCCGCGCATCCGGAGGTCGACGCGGTGATGGCCGCGATCGTCGGCGCCGCCGGCCTGGCGCCGTGTCTCGCCGCGGCGCGTGCCGGCAAACGCCTGCTGCTCGCGAACAAGGAGGCGCTGGTCGTCGGCGGCGCGTTCTTCATGAACGCGGTGCGCGAAGGCGGCGCGACCTTGCTGCCGATCGACAGCGAGCATTCCGCGATCTTCCAGTGCCTGCCCGAGGACCGCGGCACGTGGGCCCAGCGGATCGACCACATCCTGCTGACCGCCTCCGGCGGCCCGTTCCGGGAGCGCGATCCGGCGACGCTCGCGGCGATCACCCCCGACGAGGCTTGCGCGCACCCGAACTTCGTGATGGGCCGCAAGATCTCGGTCGATTCGGCGACGATGATGAACAAGGCGCTCGAGGTGATCGAGGCGCGCTGGCTGTTCGACCTCGCGCCCGAGCAGATCAAGGTCGTGATCCACCCGCAGCAGATCATCCACTCGATGGTCGTGTGCCGCGACAACTCGGTGCTCGCGCAGCTCGGCACGCCCGACATGCGCGTGCCGATCGCCTATGGCCTCGCGTTCCCGCAGCGCATCGAATCGGGCGCGAGCCAGCTCGACTTCGCCGCGCTCGCCGGCCTGAGCTTCGCGACGCCCGACTACGCGCGTTATCCCGGCCTGGCGCTGGCCTGGCAGACGCTGCGCGGCCCCGAGGGCAGCACGACGGTGCTGAACGCGGCCAACGAAACGGCGGTTGCGGCGTTCCTGGGCGGAACCATCCGCTTCGACCAGATTCACAGCGTCAATGCCCACACGCTCGCGCGCATGGACCTGCGCAGCGGCGCACGCGACTCCGTGGAAGCGCTGCTCGAGCTCGATGACCACGCGCGCGCCGAAGCGGCGTACTTTGTAAAGGGCCTCGCCCGATGATCACCACCATTCTGGCTTTCGTGCTCACGTTGGGCGTGCTCATCGTGATCCACGAGTATGGGCACTACCGCGTCGCGGTGGCCTGCGGCGTCAGGGTGCTGCGCTTCTCGGTGGGTTTCGGCCGGGTGCTGTGGCGCCGCCAGGCCACACCCGACAGCACCGAGTTCGTCGTCTGCGCGCTGCCGCTGGGCGGCTACGTGAAGATGCTCGACGAGCGCGAGAGCCCGGTGGCACCCGACCAGCTGCACCGCAGCTTCAACCGCAAGCGGCTCTGGCAGCGCACCGCGATCGTCGCCGCCGGGCCGGCGGCGAACCTGCTGCTCGCCGTGCTGCTGTATGCCGCCGCGCACTGGATCGGCATCGCCGAGCCGAAAGCCTTGCTGGGCCCGCCGGCCGCCTCCAGTCTTGCCGAACGGGCCGGGCTGCATGCCGGCGACTGGGCGCGCGCCTATTCGACCGACGGCAACGAGTGGCATGACCTGAGCTCGATGACCGACCTGCGCTGGCAGCTGATGCAGGCGGCGCTGCACGGCGAATCGCTGCAGCTGATGCTGACCGATCGCGATGGGCACGGCCAGCGCCGCGCCACGCTCGATCTCGCGTCGCTGGGCGCGAGCGAAGTCGATGCCAAGCTGCTGCAGCGCGTCGGCATCGGCAACCCGTACAGCGAGCCGGTGCTGGGCAAGGTCACGCCCGACGGCGCCGCAGCGCGCGCCGGCCTGCAGCCCGGCGACCGCGTGCTGCGCATCGACGGCGTCGAGGTCAACGACGCCTCGCGCACCCGCGAGCTGATTCGCGCGAGCGTCACAGGCGGCGCCGCGCGCACGATGCAGTGGAAGATCGAACGCGACGGCCGCACGCTCGAATTGCCGGTGACCGCCGCGGTCGTCAGCGAAGGCGGCCAGCAGATCGGCCGCATCGGTGCCTACCCGGGCCAGCCGCCGGAGATGGTGACGGTTCGCTACGGCGTGCTCGACGGGCTGCAGCAGGCCGTGAAGCAGACCTGGCAGATGTCGGTGCTGACCTTGAAGATGCTGGGCAAGATGCTGATCGGTCAGGCCTCGCTGAAGAACCTCAGCGGACCTTTGACGATCGCCGACTACGCCGGCCAGTCGGTGCGCCTCGGGCTCGCGTACTACCTCGGCTTTCTCGCGGTCGTCAGCGTCAGTCTCGGCGTTCTCAATCTGCTGCCGCTGCCGGTCCTCGATGGCGGGCACCTGATGTATTATCTTTTCGAGGGTGTGACGGGACGGCCGGTCTCCGAGTTGTGGCTCGATCGGCTGCAGCGAGGCGGAGTGGCCATCATGCTGATGATGATGTCCCTCGCTCTCTACAACGATGTGGCCCGACTCCTGGGCCTGCAATGACTCTGCGCATGCGACTCTCCTCCCGCTCCTCGATCCCTTTCCATCCGTCCCTACTCAGCGTCGCACTGGCCATTGCCCTCCACACCGGATCCGCACGGGCGGTCGAACCGTTCGTGCTGAAGGACATCCGCGTCGAGGGCTTGCAGCGCAGTGACGCCGGTACGGTGTTCGCGTCGCTGCCGTTCCGCATCGGCGACACCTACACCGACGAGAAGGGCGCCGCGGCGCTGCGCGCGCTGTTCGCGACCGGCTTGTTCAAGGATGTGCGGCTCGATGTCGAAGGCGGCGTGGTCGTCGTGATCGTCGAGGAGCGCCCGGTCATCGCGAACATCGACTTCGTCGGCCTGAAGGAGTTCGACAAGGACCAGCTCGTCAAGGCGCTCAAGGACTTCGGCATCAGCGAAGGCCAGCCGTTCGACAAGGCGCTGGCCGATCGCGCCGAGCAGGAGCTGAAGCGCCAGTACCTGACGCGCAGCCTGTACGGCGCCGAGGTCGTGACCACCGTGACGCCGCAGGAGCGCAATCGCGTCAACCTCAGCTTCACGATCACCGAGGGCTCGGCCGCGAAGATCAGCGAGATCCGCATCGTCGGCAACAAGGCATTCTCGGAGAGCACGCTGAAGGGCCTGTTCGACCTGAACGACAGCGGCTGGCTGAACTTCTACACGAAGGCCGACCGCTATTCGCGCTCCAAACTCGACGCCGATCTGGAGACGCTGCGCGCCTACTACCAGAACCGCGGGTATCTCGAGTTCGAGGTGACGTCGACGCAGGTCGCGATCTCGTCCGACAAGCAGGACATCACGATCACGATCAACGTGAAGGAGGGCCAGCCCTACACGGTGACCGGCGTGAAGCTCGAGGGCGAGTACCTCGGCAAGGAGAAGGACTTCGAGACGCTGGTCGCCGTCAAGCCCGGCCAGGAGTACAACGCCGAGCGCGTGACCCAGACGACCCGTGCGATGACCGACCGCTTCGGCACCTTCGGCTACGCGTTCGCGAAGGTCGAGGCGCGGCCCGAGATCGATCGCGCGAACGGCCAGGTGCTGATCACGATCGCCGCCGACCCCGGCCGGCGCGTCTATGTGCGGCGCATCAACGTCGCCGGCAACACCAAGACGCGCGACGAAGTGGTGCGGCGCGAATTCCGGCAGTTCGAGTCGTCGTGGTACGACGGGCGCAAGATCAAGCTGTCGCGCGACCGCGTCGACCGGCTCGGCTACTTCAGCGAGGTCAACGTCGACAACAGCGAGGTGCCCGGCACGCTGGACCAGGTCGACCTGACCGTGACCGTCAAGGAAAAGCCCACCGGCAACCTGCTGCTGGGGGCCGGCTTCTCGTCGGCCGACAAGCTCTCGCTGACCGCATCGATCAAGCAGGAGAACGTGTTCGGTTCGGGCAACTACCTCGGCGTCGAGATGAACACCGGCAAGTACAACCGGACCATCGTGCTGTCGACGATAGACCCGTACTTCACGGTCGACGGCATCTCGCGGCAGATCGACGTCTACTACCGCACCCAGCGGCCGATCAACAGCCAGGGCGAGGAGTACAAGCTCGTCTCGCCGGGCGCGGCGATCCGCTTCGGCGTGCCGTTCAGCGAGTACGACACGGTGTTCTTCGGCGTCGGCTTCGAGCGCACCGAGATCCAGGGCGACAGCCTGCCGAACAGCTACGCGCTGTATCGCGACCAGTTCGGCTCGACCTCGACCTCGATCCCGTTCACGATAGGCTGGCAGCGCGACAGCCGCGACAGCGCGCTCGTGCCGACGGCCGGCCGGCTGATGAGCCTCAACTACGACTACGCCTTCGCCGGCGATACCAAGTACATGCGCGCCATCGCGCGCTACCAGCAGTACTTCCCGCTGACGAAGAAGTTCACCTTCGGATTCAACACGCAGTTCGGCTGGGGCCATGGCGTCGGGTCCAAGCCGTACCCGTTCTTCAAGAACTTCTACGGCGGCGGCCTCGGCACCGTGCGCGGCTTCGACCAGAACTCGCTGGGCCCGGTCGACGTGACCGGCGCCTATATCGGCGGCAACCGCGAGTTCAACGTCAACGGCGAGCTGTACCTGCCCGTTCCAGGCACAGGCAACGACCGGACTTTGCGCCTGTTCACCTATGTCGATGCCGGCAATGTCTGGGGCGAAAACGACAAGATGAACTTCGGCGACCTGCGAGCTTCGGCCGGTGTCGGCTTGACCTGGGTGTCCCCGGTCGGCCCGCTGAAGCTCAGCTACGGCACGCCGATCCGCAAACGCCCAGAAGATAGAATCCAACGACTTCAATTCCAGATCGGGACTGCGTTCTAAATGAAAAGCTTGTTGTCGAACTCGCGCGTGTTGAAGACGATCGCGGCCATGGCCTTGCTGGCCGGCGCAGCGTTCGGCGTGCATGCGCAGGAACTGAAGATCGGTTATGTCAACAGCGATCGCGTGCTGCGCGACGCTGCCCCGGCGAAGGCCGCGCAGGCCAAGCTCGAAGCCGAGTTCTCGAAGCGGCAGCGCGAAGGCGACGAGGCCGCTGCGCGCCTGAAGGCGGCGGCCGAGAAGCTCGACAAGGATGCACCGACCTTGAGCGAAGCCGAGCGCAACCGTCGCCAGCGCGAGCTGGTCGACCAGGACCGCGAGCTGCAGCGCAAGCGCCGCGAATTCCAGGAAGACCTGAACCAGCGCAAGAACGAAGAGCTCGCATCGGTCGTCGAGCGCGCGAACCGCGTGATCAAGCAGATCTACGAGTCGGAGAAGTACGACCTGATCCTGCAGGGCGATGCGATGGTCTTCGTCGGCGCGCGGGTCGACATCACCGAGAAGGTGATCAAGGCGCTGAACGCGCAGGCCGCCAAGTAACGCAAGTCTCGTGAGCGATTCGGGTGGTCCCGCCACTGAATTCAGACTGGGCGACATCGCGGCCGCCCTCGGCGGCGAACTGATAGGCGATGGCGACGCGCGCATCGCGCGGATCGAACCGATAGACAGCGCCGGCCCCGGCGCGATCACCTTCCTCTCCAGCGCACGCTACGGCGCGCAGCTCGCGCGCTCGACGGCGAGCTGCGTGATCGTCGCGCCCGCGCTGCGCGACGCGGCGCTCGCGCGCGGCTCGGCGATCGTCACGTCCGATCCTTATCTGTACTTCGCGCGGCTCACGCAATGGTGGGTCGCACGCACGCGCGCCGCGGCGCCCGCCGGGGTGCATCCGAGTGCGATCGTGCATCCGTCGGCACGACTGGGCGCCGGCGTGTCGGTCGGTGCGCTGGCGGTCATCGAAGAGGATGTCGAGCTTGGCGACGGTGTCGTGGTGGGCGCGCACGGCAGCATCGGCGCCGGCTCGCGGCTCGGCGCGCAGACCCGCCTGGCGCCGCGCGTCACGATCGCCGGCGGCTGCACGCTGGGCGCACGGTGCATCGTGCACGGCGGCGTCGTGATCGGTGCCGACGGCTTCGGCTTCGCGCCGAACGAAGGGCGTTGGGAGAAGATCGAGCAGCTCGGCGGCGTGCGCATAGGCGACGATGTCGAGATCGGTGCGAACACCTGCATCGACCGCGGCGCGCTGGGCGACACCGTGATCGAGGACGGCGTCAAGCTCGACAACCTGATCCAGGTCGGCCACAACGTGCAGATCGGCAAGCACACCGCGATGGCCGGCTGCGTGGGCATCGCGGGCAGCGCGAAGATCGGTGCCTACTGCACGGTCGGCGGCGCGGCCGGCATCGCCGGACACCTGACGATCGCCGACCACGTGCACATCGGGCCGATGGCCATCGTCAGCCACTCCATCGCGAAGCCGGGTCACTACAGCGGCGTGTTCCCTATCGACGACAATGCGGCCTGGCTGAAGAACGCGGCTGCGGTGCGCCAGCTCGCGGCCATGCGCGACCGGGTCAGGGCGCTCGAGAAGCGATTGGCCGCCAGCGGGCAGGCGGCAGGCGACGAGGCAGCAGACAACGGGCCGGGCAACAAGAACACGACGACGAAGGGCGACCCAGCATGATCACGATGGACATCCACGAAATCCTCCGGCGGCTGCCGCACCGCTACCCGTTCCTGCTGGTCGACCGCGTGATCGAGCTCGAGAAGGGCAAGCGCATCACCGCGCTGAAGAACGTCAGCATGAACGAGCCGTACTTCGTGGGCCACTTCCCGCACCGGCCGGTGATGCCCGGCGTGATGATGCTGGAGGCGCTGGCGCAGGCGTCGGCGATTCTCGCGTTCGACGATGCCGGCGTGCTGCCCGACGCGAACAACGTGTTCTATTTCGTCGGCATCGACGGCGCGCGCTTCAAGCGGCCGGTCGAGCCGGGCGATCAGCTGTTGCTGCATTCGCAGTTCGAGCGCTCGCGCGGCGGCATCATCAAGTTCAGCTCGCAGGCGACGGTCGGCGGCGCCACCGCAGTCGAGGCCGAGCTGATGTGCACGATGCGCACGTTGAGCTGACGACGCACTCCACGCCGGTTCCCCGCATGGCCCAGATCCATCCCACCGCGATCGTCGAGTCCGGCGCGCAGCTGGACGACAGCGTCGTCATCGGCGCATACAGCATCGTGCGCGAGCACGTGCGCATCGGCGCGGGCACGACGATAGGCCCGCACTGCGTGATCGAAGGCCGCACGACGATAGGCCGCGACAACCGCATCTTCCAGTTCTGCTCGCTCGGCGCCGAGCCGCAGGACAAGAAGTACGCCGGCGAGCCGACCGAACTCTCGATCGGCGATCGCAACCTGATCCGCGAGTTCTGCACGTTCAACCTCGGCACTGCGCAGGACACCGGCGTGACGCGGCTGGGCGACGACAACTGGGTGATGGCCTACGTGCACCTCGCGCACGATTGCCAGATCGGCAGCAACACGACGCTGGCGAACAACACGACGCTGGCCGGCCACGTTCACATCGGCGACTGGGTCACGGTGGGCGGGCTGTCCGGCGTGCACCAGTTCTGCAAGGTCGGCGCGCATGCGTTCGTCGGCTTCGCGAGCCATGTCTCGCAGGACATCCCGCCGTACATGATGGTCGCCGGCAACCCGCTGGCGGTGCGCGGCTTCAACATCGAAGGGCTGCGGCGGCGCGGCTTCGATGCGGCGCGCATCGCGGCGGTCAAGAAGATGCACCGGCTGCTGTACCGCGACGGCAAGACCTTCGAGCAGTCGCGCGAGGCGATCGCCGTGCTGGCCGGCGAGGCGCCCGAGGCAGCGGCCGACATCGCGCTGATGACCGACTTCCTCGCTGGCGCGACCCGCGGCATCGTTCGCTGATTCAGCCGATGGCGCTGCAAGAGGCACCTCGGTTGGCGATGGTGGCAGGCGAAGCCTCGGGCGACCTGCTGGCCGGTTTGCTGCTGGGCGGGTTGAAGCGCCGTTGGCCGGCACTGCAGGCCTACGGCATCGGCGGCCCGCGCATGGCCGAGCAGGGCTTCGAGGCCTGGTGGCCGCACGAGAAGCTCGCGGTGCGCGGGTATGTCGAGGTGCTGAGCCACTACCGCGAGATCGCCGGCATCCGCCGCCAGCTCGCCGAGCGGCTGTTGGCCGCGCAGGGCCGCGAGCGTGCCGATGCCTTCATCGGGGTCGATGCGCCGGACTTCAACCTCGATCTCGAGGCCAGGCTCAAGGCGCGGGGCATCAAGGCGATCCATTTCGTCAGCCCGTCGATCTGGGCCTGGCGCGGCAAGCGCATCGAGAAGATCCGGCGCGCGACCGATCTGGTGCTGTGCCTGTTCCCGTTCGAGCCCGAGATCTACGAGAAGGCCGGCGTCGCCGCGGCCTATGTCGGCCATCCGCTGGCCGACACGATCCCGCTGGAGCCGCCGCGCGCGCGCAGCCGCGAAGCGCTGGGGCTGGCCCCGGATGACGCCGTGGTCGCGCTGTTGCCGGGCAGCCGGCGCTCGGAGATCCAGTACATCGCGCCGCGCGTGCTGGCCGCTGCGGCCGTGATGCACCGTCAGCGCCCGGGGCTGCGCTTTCTGCTGCCGGTCGTGCCGGGCCTGCGCTCGCTGATCGAGCCGCTGCGCCTGGAGCACGCGAAGGACGTGCCGATCCAGCTGCTCGACGGCCGCTCGCACGACGTGCTCGCTGCCTGCGACGTGACGCTGATCGCCAGCGGCACCGCGACGCTGGAGGCCGCGCTGTTCAAGTGTCCGATGGTGGTCACCTACGCGATGCACGCGTTGAGCTACCAGATCATGAAGCGCATGAACTACCAGCCGTGGGTGGGCCTGCCGAACATCCTGCTGCGCGACTTTGCGGTGCCGGAATTGCTGCAGAGCGAAGCGACGCCCGCGAAACTCGCCGCCGCGACGCTCGAATGGTTGGACAATCCGACACGTCGTGACGCGCTGCGTGCGCGTTTCGTGACGCTGCACCAGGAGCTGCGCCGCAACACCGCCGAAGCTGCCACCCATGCGATCGACCAAGTTCTCGCGCGCTGAACAGCTCCGCCTGCTGTTCGACACGCCGGGCCTCGTGGCCGGCGTCGACGAGGCGGGCCGCGGGCCGCTGGCCGGGCCGGTGGTCGCGGCGGCGGTGATCCTCGACGATCACAAGCCGATCCGCGGGTTGAAGGACTCGAAGGTCCTGACGGCGCTCAAGCGCGAGCGCCTGTTCGACGAGATCCATGCGAAGGCGCTGTGCTTCAGCATCGCGCAGGCCAGCGTCGAGGAGATCGACACGCTGAACATCCTGCAGGCGACGCTGCTCGCGATGAAGCGTGCGATCGAAGGGCTGCGGCTGCGGCCCAGCAAGGTGCTGGTCGATGGCAACCAGCTGCCGAAGGTGCGCGTCCGCGCCGAGGCGGTGATCGGCGGCGATGCCAGCATCAAGGCGATCTCGGCCGCCTCCATCCTCGCCAAGGTGCACCGCGACCGGTTGTGCCTGGACCTGCACCGCGAGCACCCGTTGTACGGGTTCGCCGAGCACAAGGGCTATTCGACGCCCGAGCACCTGGCGGCGCTGAAGGTGCACGGCGCCTGCCCGCACCATCGCCGCAGCTTTGCGCCGGTGCGCGACGTGCTGTTGCCGCCGCCGCTGTGACGACAGGCGCGTCGCGGATCACGCGGATCACCTCGCGCAGCAACCCGCTGCTGGTGCGGCTGCGCAAGCTGGCGAGCGAGCCGACGGCGTATCGCAAGTTCGGCGAGATCTGGCTCGAGGGCGAGCACCTGTGCGCGGCGTACCTGGCCCGCGGCAAGGGCGCGGCGCATGGCGTGATCGGCGAAGCGGCGTGGGCCGATGCGGCGCTGCGCGTGCTGGTCGAGCGCTGCGAGACGGTGCACATCGTCGACGACGCGCTGCTGCGTACGGCCAGCGGGCTGGAGTCGCCGGCGCCCGTCGGGTTCATCGTGCCGTGGGAGGGCAGTGCAGCCGCGGGCCCGCGCGCCGGCGTGCCCACCGTGGTGCTCGACCGGCTGCAAGATGCCGGGAACGTCGGCACGCTGCTGCGCAGTGCGGCGGCGTTCGGCTTCGAGCAAGTCGTCGCGCTGAGCGGAACCGCGGCGCTGTGGTCGCCCAAGGTCGTGCGCGCGGGGATGGGGGCGCACTTCGGGCTGCATCTGGTCGAGCAGGCCGGGGTCGATGCGCTGGCCGGGCTGGGCGACGTGCCGCTGCTCGCGACCAGCTCGCACGCCGACGCAGCGATCGACCGCACCGTGCTGCCGTGGCCCTGTGCCTGGGTATTCGGGCACGAGGGGCAGGGCGTATCGACCGAGCTGATGCGGCGCTGCACGCGCACGCTGCGGATTCCGCAGCCAGGCGGCGAAGAGTCGCTGAACGTCGCGGCGGCGGCCGCGGTGTGCCTGTACGAATCAGCGCGACAGCGCTCGCGCTGAGCGGCGCAATTCAGTACATCAACCGATCCGGCCGCAGGTCGCGCAGGATCGTCGTCGCGATCTCCTCGATCGACTTGTGGGTCGACGAGAGCCAGGCGATGGCCTCGCGCCGCATC
>DATEFR010000783.1:0-3580 GCA_035280545.1 Burkholderiaceae bacterium
TGCGGCGGCCACCCGGCGACCTCGGCGTACCAACGTTGTCTCTGCTCGATGCGGGCCTCGGTGGTGCCGGATCAGGACGGTGGGGCGCTCTGCGGAGCGAAGTAAAGGAGGAGGTCCGGGCGCAGCCCGGACCGGGGGACATGAGCGGAGCAGAGTGCCCCGCCGTCCTGATCTCGCGCCAACTGATGGCGTGCAACGCAAGAGGCCACTGACATGCGCATCACCCAAGGCACCTTCTCGTTCCTGCCCGACCTGACCGATGACCAGATCGCGAAGCAGGTCGAATACTGCCTCGAGCAGAACTGGGCCATCGGCCTCGAATACACCGACGACCCGCACCCGCGCAACACCTTCTGGGAGATGTTCGGCAACCCGATGTTCGACATCCACGACGCGGCCGGCGTGATGCTCGAGCTGCGCAACTGCCGCAAGACCTTCCCGAACCACTACATCCGACTGACCGCGTTCGACTCGACGCACGGCACCGAATCGGTCGTGATGTCGTTCATCGTGAACCGTCCGAAGGACGAGCCCGGCTTCCGCCTGGTGCGCAGCGAAGAACACGGCCGCACGATCCGCTACAGCATCGAGAGCTACGCGGTGCAGCGTTCGCCCGAGGGCGCGCGGTACTGACACGGCACGCCGCCCGAATGGACGCCGCCATGCCCGCCACTGCACCGACCGCGCTGCTCGAGGCCTCGGGTGCGCGCGCCGTGCTCGACAAGCTCGATGCCGAGCTCATCGGCCTGGCGCCGGTGAAGGACCGCATCCGCGACATCGCCGCACTGCTGCTGATCGACAAGCTGCGCGCCGAGCAGGGCCTGCAGTCCACGCCGCCCTCGCTGCACATGTGTTTCACCGGCAACCCGGGCACCGGCAAGACGACGGTCGCGATGCGCATGGCCGAAGTGCTCAAGCAGCTCGGCTATGTGCGCAAGGGGCACCTGGTCGCGGTGACGCGCGACGACCTGGTCGGCCAGTTCATCGGCCACACGGCGCCGAAGACCAAGGAAGTGCTGAAGAAGGCGATGGGCGGCGTGCTGTTCATCGACGAGGCGTACTACCTCTACCGCCCCGAGAACGAGCGCGACTACGGGCAGGAGGCGATCGAGATCCTGCTGCAGGTGATGGAGAACCACCGCGACGACATCGTCGTGATCCTCGCGGGCTACAAGAACCGCATGGACACCTTCTTCTCGAGCAACCCGGGCATGGCCTCGCGCATCGCGCACCACCTCGACTTTCCCGACTACAGCGAAGCCGAGCTGATGCAGATCACGCAGCTGATGCTGGCGCAGCTGAACTACCACTTCGACGCGGCGGCCGAGCCGGCGTTTGCGCGCTACGTGTCGCTGCGCCGGCAGCAGCCGCACTTTGCCAACGCGCGCTCGATCCGCAACGCGCTGGATCGCATCCGGCTGCGCCACGCGACCCGGCTGTTCGGCTCGACCGAACCGCTGTCGCGCGAACAGCTGACGACGCTGCAGGCCGAGGACATCCTCGCGAGCCGCGTTTTCGATGGGAACAAGGGCACGCGCATGGCGGCGCGCAGCACGGAGGTCACATCATGAGCATCGAGGCCCTGATCTTCGACGTCGACGGCACGATGGCCGACACCGAGGAGGCGCACCGCGTCGCCTTCAACCTCGCGTTCGATCGACAGCGCCTGGGTTGGACCTGGACGCGCACCGAGTACCGCAACCTGCTCGCCGTGGCGGGCGGCAAGGAGCGCATCGCCGCCTACATCCAGACGCTGCCGGTGAGCACCGGCTTGCGACAGCGCCTGCTGTCCCGCGTGCCCGAGATCCACGAGGACAAGACGAAGTTCTACAGCTCGGCGGTGCGCGACGGCGGCGTGCCGCTGCGCGATGGCATCGCGCGGCTGATGGACGAAGCGCTGGACGCCGGATGCCGCCTCGCGATCGCGAGCACCACCACCGCGGTGAACGTCGATGCGCTGCTGCAGGCCGCCTTCGGTCCGCGCGGGGTCGAGATGTTCACCGTGATCGCGTGCGGCGATCAGGTCCGCGCGAAGAAGCCGGCGCCGGACATCTATCGCCTCGTGCTGCAGACGCTGGGCATCGCGCCCGAGCGCGCGGTCGCGTTCGAGGATTCGTCCAACGGATTGCGCTCCGCCGTGGCGGCGGGTGTGTGGACCGTGGACACGCCGACCTTCTGGACCCAGGGTCACGACTTCTCCGCGGCGGGACTGGTGCTGCCGCGCCTGGGCGACCCAGCGCTGCCGGTGCAGGGCGAGCCCGGCTCCGCGCTGAAGCGGCATGCCTGGTTGAGCCTGGACGAACTGCAGGAACTGGCCGAGCCGCGGCGTCCGGCCAACACGCTGCGCGCGCTGTACGAAGGGGGGTATGCGTGAGCCCTGTCCGCATCGCGCCCAGCCTGCTGTCGGCCGACTTCGCCCGGCTCGGCGACGAGGTCGCGTCGGTGATCGCCGCTGGTGCCGACGTCATTCACTTCGACGTGATGGACAACCACTACGTGCCGAACCTGACGATCGGCCCGATGGTGTGCCAGGCGATCAAGCCGTATTGCAAACGCGGCCAGCACGGTGAGGAGGCCGTGCCGATCGACGTGCACCTGATGGTCAAGCCGGTCGATGCGCTGATTCCGCTGTTCGCGCAGGCGGGTGCTTCGATCATCTCGTTCCACCCCGAGGCCAGCGAGCATGTGGACCGCACGCTGCAGCTGATCCGTTCGCATGGCGTGAAGGCCGGGCTGGTGCTGAACCCGGCAACGCCGCTGCACTGGCTCGACCACACGCTGGACCAGCTCGACCTCGTGCTGCTGATGTCGGTCAACCCCGGCTTTGGTGGCCAGGCCTTCATCGAGGGCGTGCTGCCGAAGATCGAGGCGGTGCGGCGGCGCATCGACGCGAGCGGCCGCGACATCTGGCTCGAGGTCGATGGCGGCGTCAGCGCCGGCAACGTTCGGCGCGTGGTCTCGGCCGGTGCCGACACGCTGGTCGCCGGCTCGGCCGTGTTCACCGGCGGCGATTACCGGCGCTCGATCGCGGCCTTGCGCGACGGCGCCGAGGCGGGCCGCCGATGAAGCGCTTCGATGCGATCGCCTTCGACCTCGACGGCACGTTGATCGACAGTGCCGGCGGGGTCGCGCACGCGCTGAACGCGGCGCTGGCCGATGAGGGTCTGCCAGGCTTCGCGCTGGACACCGTGCGGTGCTGGATAGGCGACGGTCCGGACGCGCTGATCGCCCGTGCGCTCGCCACGCCCGAGCTCGCGGCCTGCAACACCTACGAGCTCGCAGCACGCCTTCGAAGCGGCTTCGATGCGGCGACCCTGTGCGCGCCCATGGCCGGCAGCAGGGTCTTCGAGGGCATCCATCCGACGCTCGCCGAGCTCGCGCCGGAGCGCCCGCTGGTCGTGGTCACGAACAAGCCGACGACGCTCGCGCGCGCGGTGCTGCAGGAGGCCGGGCTGCTGCACTTCTTCGAGGCAGTGCACGGCGCCGAATCGGCGCTGCAACGCAAGCCCTCGCCGCTGCTGCTGCAGCGGGCGGCCAACGCACTGGGCGTTGCGCTCGGCCGCGTGCTGATGGTGGGCGA
>DATEFR010000784.1:0-4772 GCA_035280545.1 Burkholderiaceae bacterium
ACCTTGCCGCCTCATGCCTGTCCGGGGTCGCCTGCGCAGCGATCCTGGCCTGGCTGGCCCCGGACCTCGCTCCCGACATGCGTGCGCCGCTGCTCGGCGGCGTGCTGGTGTACTCCGTGCTCAGCGGGCTCGCATGGGTCGGCAGTGCGCGCTCGCCGTTCCCGATCCGCGCAACGCTTGGCGTGCTGGCGCTGGGCGCCGTGCTGCTGTGCGGGCTGGTGGCCGTTGCACTGCGCGATGGCGTGCGCGATCCGGCGCTCGGCTTTTGCGCCGTCGTCGTCTGCCTGGTGGGTGCGATCGCCGGGATTCGCAGCGGGCTGGCGATCGGGTCCCTCACGCTGCTGCAGCTCGCCGGCCTGGCCTGGGCCGAATCGAGCGGCGCACTGCCCGCAGCGCCGGCCGGTGCCGCGCCGATCGGCTTTGCGCTCGCCTACCAGGCGCTGATCGTCGTCTGCGCGATGTGCGGCGGCGCGCTGATCGATCGCGTGCTCGACCACTACCTGCGCCAGACCGCCGAGCGCGAGCAGCGCTTTCGCGGCCTGCTGCACATCGCCGCCGACTGGTACTGGGAGCAGGATGCGCAGTTCCGCTTCACCGAGATCGTCGAGGCGCGCGAGAACACCTCGGGCATTGCGCGCGACAAGCGGCTGAACCGCACGCCGTGGCAGATCAGCGAGATGGGGCTGACGCCCGACGAGCTCGATGCGCACCGTGCCGACCTGGAGGCGCATCGACGCTTCAGCGGCCTGCTGGTGCGGCGCCGCGACGAGCGGGGCCGCCCACGCGTGCACAGCGTCAGCGGCGAGCCGCGGTTCGACGCCGCCGGCGTCTTCGTCGGCTACTGGGGCGTGGCCCGGGACGTGACGAGCGAAGTCCGCGCGCAGCGGCTCATCACCGCGAGCGAGACCCGCTACCGGGAGCTCTTCACCCGTTCGCCGTCGCCGCTGTTCCTGCAGCGGCGCGGCGTGATCTTCGACGCCAACGAAGCGGCGGCGCGGCTGTTCGGCTTCGAGCACGCGGCGGCGATGAACGGCACGCTGGCGCTGGACCTGTTCGCCGACGGCGCGATGCGCGACAAGGCGGCGCGGCGCATCGCCCACATGGACAGCCTGAAGGTCGGCGAGGCGCTGCCGGTCGCCGACTTCCAGACGATCTCGCTCGACGGACGGCTGCTCAGCCTGCAGGCCGCCGCGGTGCGGGTGGAAACCACGGGCGGGCCGGCGACGCTCTCGATCATCTACGACGTCACCGCGCGCCAGGCCGCCGAAAACGCGCTGCGCCGCTCGGAGGCGCTGCTCTCGCACATCTTCACGACCAGCCTCGACCTGATCAGCGTGACCGAGATGGAGACCGGGCGCTTCACGATCGTCAATCCGGCCTTCACGCGCCTGCTCGGCTTCAGCGCCGAGGAGGCGATCGGGCGCAGCTCGCTCGAGCTCGGTACCTGGCATCGCGCGGAAGACCGCGACCGGCTGATCGCGGCCATCCGTCAGGACGGCTCGGTGCACGACTGGCCGACCGTCTTCGTCGCGAAGTCGGGGGCGCGGGTGCAGATGCAGGTCTCGGCCGCCCACTTCGTGCTCGACGATCGCGACTACATCGTCGTCAACGGGCGCGACGTGACCCAGAGCGAACGCACGCGGCTCGAACACGCCGCGATCCTCGAGCGCGCGTCGATCGGCATCGCGTTCACGCGCGACCGCCGCTTCGTCCAGGCCAACCCGTACTTCGAGCGCATGTTCGGCTGGGAAGTCGGTGCGCTGAAGGACCAGCCCGGATCGGTGGTCTGGAGCACCGAGGCCGACTACGCCGAGATCGGCCGCCTCGCCGGCCCGTTGCTTTCCGCCGGCAAGTCGTTCGAGACCGAATGCGAGATGCAACGCGCCGACCGCAGCCGCTTCTGGTGCCGCCTGCTCGCGCAGCCGGTCGATCTGAACGATCCGAGCCTCGGCGGCACGATCTGGATCGCCGCGGACGTGACCGAGCGGCGCCGCCTCGACCAGGCTTTGGCTTCGGCGCGCGACGCGGCCGAGGCGGCGAGCCGCGCGAAGAGCGCGTTCCTCGCCAACATGAGCCACGAGATCCGCACCCCGCTGAACGGGCTGCTCGGCCTGGCGCGGCTGACGCTGCAGCCCGGCGTCGACGAAGCGCGCAAGCGGCAGTACCTGGCGCAGATCCTCGACAGCGGGCAGACGCTGGCCGGCATCATCTCCGACATCCTCGACGTCTCGAAGATCGAGGCCGGCAAGATTGCGCTCGAAGACCTGCCGTTCGACCTGCGCGGCGAACTGCGCGCGATGCATCACGCCTACCAGGCGCTGGCCGAGGCGAAAGGGCTCGAGCTGCACCTGCAGATGGATGCGGCGCTGCCTGCGACCGTGCGCGGCGATCCGGTGCGGGTGCGGCAGATCCTCTCCAACTTCATCACCAACGCGCTGAAGTTCACCGAACGCGGCAGCGTGCGCATCGAGGCCGGGCTGACAGCCCGCGGCTGGCAGCGGCTGGCAGTGACGGACACCGGCGTGGGCGTCTCGCAAGAGGTGCGCGAGCGGCTCTTCACGCCGTTCTCGCAGGGCGATTCGTCGACGACCCGGCGTTACGGCGGCACCGGGCTCGGCCTGTCGATCTGCCGCCAGCTCGCGCAGCTGATGGGCGGCAACGTCGGGGTCGACAGCACGCCCGGCGCCGGCAGCACGTTCTGGGCCGAGCTGCCGCTGCCGAACGCGCTGGCGCCGCTCGAACCCCACGCCGGCGAAGCGCGCGAGCTCGAGCAGCTGCACGGCGCGCGCGTGCTGATGGTCGAGGACAACCCGGTCAACATGATGATCGCGGTCGCGATGCTCGAGAGCTGGGGCGTCGTCGTCGCGCAGGCCGGCGACGGGCGCGCCGCGATCGACGCGATCGAGCGCGCCGCAACCGACGGCCGCCCCTTCGACGCCGTGCTGATGGACGTGCAGATGCCGACCATGAGCGGCCACGAAGCCGCACGCGCGTTGCGCCAGCGTTACCCCGCGGCGCAGTTGCCGATCATCGCGCTGACCGCCGCGGCGCTCGTCTCCGAGCGCGACGAGGCGCTCGCAGCGGGCATGGACGCGTTCCTGACCAAGCCCATCGACGCGGCGCAGCTGCGCCAGACCCTGGCGCGCCATGCGCGGCCGCGCGAAGCGCAATCGCGTTGATCCGCGGCGTCAGCCGACGAGCGGCAGGCTGCGCTGGCGATTGCCCGTCAGCACGAACAGCGCATTCGCGAGCGCCGGCGCGGCCGGCGGCGTGCCGGGTTCGCCCACGCCGCCCGGGCTGCGCGTGCTCGGCACGAGATGGGTCTCGATGCGCGGCGAGTCCGCCAGGCGCAGCACCGGGTAGTCGGGGAAGTTGCGCTGCCTGACGGCACTGGCTTCGATGTCGATGCGGCCGTGCAGCGCGGCGCTGAGGCCGAACACGATGCCGCTTTCCATCTGCTGCGCGACGATGCCCGGGTTGACGACCGTGCCGACGTCGGCCGCGCAGACGACGCGCAGCACGCGCGGCTTCCCGTTGACGAGCGTGACCTCGGCGATCTGCGCAACGACGCTGCCGAAACTCTCGTGCAGCGCGACGCCGCGCGCGATGCCGGCCGGCGGCGGGGTGGCCCAGCCGGCCTTGTCGGCGGCGAGCTTGAGCACCGCGGCATGGCGCGGCGCATCCTTCAGCAGCGCGAGCCGGAACGCGATCGGGTCCTGGCGCGCCTCGAACGCCAGCTCGTCGATGAAGCACTCGGAGAAGAACGCATTGTGCGAGTGGCCGACCGAGCGCCAGAAGCCGATCGGCACGCCGCTGTGGGTGGCGACATGTGCGATGCGCTGGTTCTCGATGCCGTAGAACTGGTCGAACAGTCCCTCGCTGACGGTCTTGTCGGGCAGGTCGACCGGGCCGGCGAGGGCCGGAATGGCGCGTGACATCCAGCGCGGCGTGATCGCGTCGCCGGCGCTCGTGATGCGCAGCGCGGTCGGCCAGCCGCTCGCGTCGAGGCTCGCCTGCATCAGCGCCACGCCGGCCGGGCGGTAGAAGTCGTGGGTGAAGTCTTCTTCGCGCGGCCAGACCAGCTGCACCGGCCGGCCGCCGCATTCGAGCGCGATGCGAACCGCCTGGCCGACGAAGTCGATGTCCAGGCGGCGTCCGAAGCCGCCGCCGAGATAGGTCACGTGCACCGTGACGGCCTCTTCGCGAACCCCGGCCACTTCTGCCGCGAGCGAGCGCGCGAGGCCGGGCACCTGCGTCGGCACCCACAGCTCGACCTTGCCGTCGGCCACGCGCGCGGTGCAGTTGATCGGCTCCATCGTGGCGTGCGCGAGGTACGGCGCGCGATAGACCTGCTCGATGCGGCGCGCTGCGGCCTGGTCGGCCTTCGCCGCGTCGCCGCGCGAATGGAACGCGAAGCCGCCGGAGGACTTGGCGGCCTCGCGCGCGCTCGTCTCCAGCGCGTGCAGGATCTTTGCGCTGTCGAGCGTGCCGGCCGGCGGCGCGCGCCACTCGACCTGCAGCGCCTGCGCGCCCTGCTGCGCATGCCAGGTGGTCGTGCCGACGACAGCGAGCGCGGCCGTCGAGCCGGCATACGGAGCGAGGCGAACCACCCGCTCGACCCCGGCGAGCTTCATCGCCGCCTCGACGTCCACCGCGCCGTAGCTGCCGCCGATCATCGGGCAGTGGCGCACCACGGCGTAGAGCTGGCCCGGCTCGCGCACGTCGATGCCGAAGCGGGCGCCGCCGTCGACCTTGCCCGACAGGTCGATGCG
>DATEFR010000785.1:0-13743 GCA_035280545.1 Burkholderiaceae bacterium
CAACGACGGCGCGCCGTCGACCTTCGTCGCACCGGTCGAGTTCCAGGCGCAGGAGATCCATGTGCCGGAGACGATCAGCGTCGCCGATCTCGCGCACAAGATGTCGGTCAAGGCCTCCGAGGTCATCAAGCAATTGATGAAGCTCGGCCAGATGGTCACGATCAACCAGCAGCTCGACCAGGAGACGGCGATGATCGTCGTCGAGGAGATGGGCCACACCGCGCTGGCCGCGAAGCTCGACGACCCGGAAGCCTTCCTCGAGGAGGATGCCGAGGCCGAAGGCGCGCACGAGGCGCTGCCGCGCGCGCCGGTCGTGACCGTGATGGGTCACGTCGACCACGGCAAGACTTCGCTGCTCGACTACATCCGGCGTGCCCGCGTGGCGGCCGGCGAAGCGGGCGGGATCACGCAGCACATCGGCGCGTACCACGTGGACACGCCGCGCGGCATGATCACCTTCCTCGACACCCCGGGCCACGCCGCGTTCACCGCGATGCGGGCGCGCGGCGCGAAGGCCACCGACATCGTGATCCTGGTGGTCGCGGCCGATGACGGCGTGATGCCGCAGACCAAGGAGGCGATCCACCACGCGAAGGCGGCCGGCGTGCCCATCGTCGTCGCGATGAACAAGATCGACAAGCCCGAGGCGAACGTCGAGCGCTTGAAGTCCGAGCTGGTGGCCGAGCAGGTCGTGCCGGAAGACTTCGGCGGCGATTCGCCGTTCGTGCCGGTGTCGGCCAAGACCGGTCAGGGCATCGACATGCTGCTCGAGCAGGTGCTGCTGCAGGCCGAGGTGCTGGAGCTGAAGGCACCGGTCGATGCGGCCGCCAAGGGCCTCGTGATCGAAGCGCAGCTCGACAAGGGCCGCGGTCCGGTCGCGACCGTGCTGGTGCAGTCCGGCACGCTCAAGCGCGGCGACGTCGTGCTCGCCGGCTCCAGCTACGGCCGCGTGCGTGCGATGCTCGACGAGGATGCGAAGCCGACCACCGAGGCCGGTCCGTCGATCCCGGTCGAGATCCAGGGCCTGACCGAAGTGCCGCAGGCCGGCGACGAGTTCATGGTGCTGGCCGACGAGCGCCGCGCACGCGAGATCGCGACCTTCCGCCAGGGCAAGTACCGCGACGTCAAGCTCGCGAAGCGCCAGGCCGCGAACCTCGAGAACATGATGGAGCAGATGGGCCAGGGCACGGCGCAGACGCTCGCACTGATCATCAAGGCCGACGTGCAGGGTTCGCAGGAAGCGCTGGGGCAGTCGCTGCTCAAGCTCTCGACCGACGAGGTCAGGGTGCAGGTCGTGCACGCGGCGGTCGGCGGCATCAGCGAGTCCGACGTGAACCTGGCGATCGCGTCCAAGGCGGTGATCATCGGCTTCAACGTGCGCGCCGATGCCGGTGCGCGCAAGCTGGCCGAGGGCAACGGCGTCGACATCCGCTACTACAACATCATCTACGACGCGGTCGACGAGGTGAAGGCGGCGATGACCGGCATGCTCGCGCCCGAACAGAAGGAAGAGATCATCGGCACCGCCGAGATCCGCCAGGTGTTCGTCGCGTCGAAGATCGGCACGGTTGCGGGTTCGATGGTCACGTCGGGCTTGGTGCGGCGCGGGGCGCGCTTCCGCCTGCTGCGCGACAACGTGGTCGTCTACACCGGCGAGGTCGAGTCGGTGCGCCGCTTGAAGGACGACGTGCGCGAAGTCAAGGAAGGCTTCGAGTGCGGTATCAAGCTGAAGAACTACAACGAGATCAAGGAAGGCGACCAGCTCGAGGTCTTCGAGGTCAAGGAAGTGGCTCGAACGCTGTAAGGCGGTTTGGGCCTCATGCCGAACCCCGCCGTCTCAACAACGGCGGGGTTCGTGCTTAGGGAGTCCGTGATGCGACACAAAAAAGCCATCCCCAACCGCAGCTACCGCATTGCCGACCAGATCCAGCGCGATGTGGCCGAGCTGATCCGCGACCTGAAGGATCCGCGGGTCGGCATGGTCACGATCAACGCGGTCGAGGTCACGCCCGACTATGCGCACGCGACCGTGCTGTTCTCGCTGCTGGTCGGCGATCCGCAGGAATGCGAGGCGGCCCTGAACGAGGCCGCCGGGTTCGTGCGCAACGGGCTGTTCAAGCGGCTGCAGATCCACACGGTGCCGACGCTGCATTTCAAGTTCGACCGCACGACCGAGCGTGCCGCCGAGTTGAACGCGCTGATCGCGCAGGCGAATTCAACGCGGGCGAAGGACGACTGAATCCCGTGCAACCCGCCCGCGTCCGCATCCCGAAGCGCGCCGTGCACGGCGTGCTGCTGCTCGACAAGCCGCTCGGCCTGTCGAGCAACGACGCGCTGCAGAAGGTCAAGCGCCTGTACCGCGCCGAGAAGGCGGGCCACACCGGCACGCTCGATCCGCTCGCGACCGGGCTCCTGCCGCTGTGCTTCGGCGCGGCGACCAAGTTCTCGCAGGTCAGCCTGGATGCCGACAAGACCTATCGCGCGACGCTGCAGTTGGGCGTGACGACGACCACCGCCGATGCCGAAGGCGAGGTGATCGAGCGCCGCGCCGTCGACGTCGACCGCGCGCGCTTCGAGGCCGCCTGCGTGCGCTTCACCGGCCTGATCCACCAGGTCCCGCCGATGCATTCGGCGCTCAAGCACCAGGGCAAGGCGCTCTACGAGTACGCCCGTGCCGGTACCGAAGTCGAGCGCGAGGCACGCACGGTGACGATTCATCGCATCGACATCGTCGATGGCGATCATGACGTCTGGACGATTGACGTGCGCTGCAGCAAGGGCACCTACATCCGCACCTTGGCCGAAGACATCGGCCAGGCGCTCGGCTGCGGTGCGCATCTTGCGGCGCTGCGCCGAACCGCGAGCGGCCCGCTGACGCTGCAGGACGCGCACACGCTCGACGAGCTCGGCGCGTTGAGCGAGAGCGAACGCGACGCCGCGCTGCTCGGCGCCGACGCACTGGTGGCCGACTGGCCCGAAGTGCGCCTCGGCCCGGAAGATGCAGGGCGCTTCCTGAGCGGCGTGCGGCGCCGCCTGCCGCTGCCCGATGCGCCGCGCGTGCGCGTGTACGGCCCCCAGGCTCGAGCTTTTCTCGGCGGCGGCCGCATCGCCGCCGGCGAACTGATTTCAACCAGGCTGCTGAGCCCGATCGAGGTGCAAGGCCTCCTGACCGCGTGACGAGAACCTCATGACCAGACAGATCCGCAACATCGCCATCATCGCCCACGTCGACCACGGCAAGACCACGCTCGTGGACCAGCTGCTGCGCCAGAGCGGCACCTTCCGCGAGAACGAGAAGGTCGCCGAGCGCGTGATGGACAGCAACGACCTCGAAAAGGAACGCGGCATCACGATCCTCGCGAAGAACTGCGCGGTCGAGTGGAAGGGCACGCACGTCAACATCGTCGACACGCCCGGGCACGCGGACTTCGGCGGCGAGGTCGAGCGCGTGCTGTCGATGGTCGACTCGGTGCTGCTGCTGGTCGACGCGGTCGAAGGGCCGATGCCGCAGACCCGCTTCGTCACCAAGAAGGCGCTGGCGCTGGGGCTCAAGCCCATCGTCGTGGTGAACAAGGTTGACCGCCCCGGCGCGCGGCCCGACTACGTGATCAACGCGACCTTCGACCTGTTCGACAAGCTCGGCGCGAACGAGGAACAGCTCGATTTCCCGGTGATCTACGCATCGGGCCTGAACGGCTGGGCCACGCTGGAGCAAGGCAGCGTCGGCAAGGACCTCGCGCCGCTGTTCGATGCGATCCTGCAGCACGTGCCGGCCCACGAAGGCTCGCCCGACGATCCGCTGCAGCTGCAGATCTGCTCGCTGGACTACTCGAGCTACGTCGGCCGCATCGGCATCGGCCGCGTCAACCAGGGCACCTTGAAGCCGATGCAGAACGTCGCCGTCTACAGCGGCGAGGGCAGCACGCCGGTGAACGCGCGCGTCAACCAGGTGCTGAAGTTCGAAGGCCTGGAGCGCAAGCAGGCGACCGAAGCCGGCCCGGGCGACATCGTGCTGATCAACGGCATCGAGGACATCGGCATCGGCGTGACGCTGACCGACATCGAACGCCCGCTGCCGCTGCCGATGCTGAAGGTCGACGAGCCGACCCTGACGATGAACTTCTGCGTCAACAACTCGCCGCTGGCCGGCCGCGAAGGCAAGTTCGTCACCAGCCGCCAGATCTGGGACCGGCTGCAGCGCGAGCTGCAGAGCAACGTCGCGCTGCGCGTCAGCTCGACCGACGAGGACGGCATCTTCGAGGTCTCCGGCCGCGGCGAACTGCACCTGACGATCCTGCTCGAGAACATGCGCCGCGAAGGCTACGAGCTTGCCGTCAGCAAGCCGCGCGTTGTCTTCAAGGACGGCGAGGGCGACGAGAAGCTGGAGCCGATCGAGCAGGTCACGGCCGACGTCGAAGACCAGCACCAGGGTGCCGTGATGCAAGCCTTGGGTGAACGCAAGGCCGAGCTCGTCAACATGGAGCCGGACGGCATGGGCCGCGTGCGGCTCGAGTACAAGATTCCGGCGCGCGGCCTGATCGGCTTCCAGAACGAGTTCCTGAACCTGACCCGTGGCACCGGCCTGATCAGCAACATCTTCGACAGCTACGAGCCGTACAAGGGCGAGATCGAAGGCCGCAAGAACGGCGTGCTGATCAGCCAGGACGACGGCGAGGCCGTGACCTATTCGCTAGGCAAGCTCGACGACCGCGGGCGCATGTTCGTGAAGGCCGGCGACCCGCTGTACGAAGGCATGATCATCGGCATCCACTCGCGCGACAACGATCTGGTCGTCAACGCGGTGCGCGGCAAGCAGCTGACCAACTTCCGCGTCAGCGGCAAGGAAGACGCGATCAAGATCACGCCGCCCATCATCCTGACGCTCGAGTACGCGGTCGAGTTCATCGCCGACGACGAGCTCGTCGAGATCACGCCCAAGTCGATCCGCATCCGCAAGCGCCACCTGAAGGAACACGAGCGCAAGCGCGCGTCGCGCGAATTGGCCTGACGGGCGGCTCGTTCTTCGCGATCAGCGCCGCGAACGGCGCGCACCGGGCGGCGGCCCGTCGCTGTCGCCCGGCCGCAGCTCGGGCATGCGCAAGCGGTGCAGTGCTTCGGGTGCGACACCTTTGAGCCGCGCAAGCACCATCTCGGCGAGCGCCTCGCCGACTTGCGCCGTGGTCGGCTGCTCGATCGACGTGACCGGGCTGCGGAGCACCGAGTCGGGCCCGACGCCGTCGTAGACGATCAGCGACAGGTCGCGGCCGAGGACGCATCCGGCCTGCAGCGCCGCGTGCACCGCGCCGGCACCGGCCAGGTGGTTGTCGACCAGCACCGCGGTGGGTGGTTCGGGCAGCGCCAGCAGGGCCTGCATCGCGGCATAGCCCGAGCGGCGATCGAGCGCGACCCGTTGAACCGCCTGCGGCGCCGGCGTCAGCTTCGCGGCACGCAGCGCCTTCACGAAACCGTCGTAGCGCTGTGCCGCGAAGTTGTAGCTCGGCGATGCGCCGATGTAGCCGAACGCTCGATGCCCGAGGCCGATCAGGCGTTGCGCGGCCATGCGCGTGCCGGCGCCGTTGTCGAAGTCCAGCCACGCATACGGCGCGGTGAAGTTCTTGCTGCGCCCGTAGGCGACGAACGGCACCTGGCTCGCATGCAGCAACGCCAGGCGCTCGTCGTCCAGCCGCGTGCGCGGCACGACGAACGCGTCGACCCGTCGCGCGGCGATCGTGCGGCGGTAGATGGCCAGCTCGTCGTTCGCGCTGGCCGAGATGATCAACAGGCTCAGGCCTGCGTCGGCCAGGCGCTGGCTCATCGAATGAGCCACCTCCAGGAACAGCAGGTCGCCGAGGTCGCCTGGCGTCATCGGGAACACGATGCCCACCGCGTCGGCGCGCCCGAGCGCCAGGCCGCGCGCCCGTGCATCGGGGTGGTAGCCGTGCCGCGCGGCCGCCTCGCGCACGAGCACGCGCGTGGCTTCGGCGACCTCGGGATAGCCGTTCAACGCGCGGCTCACGGTCGTCAGCGACAGGCCCAATTCTTCTGCGATCTTCTTCAGGGACATGGCTCGAATCTCGCGCGAGCACGCGCGCGCGGACTATGCCATAGCCAGTGCGCAAGCCGCGCGAGTCGACGGCGCGCGACATCCTCGGGAAAGTACGAGTCGTTCGCGCCGAGTGGCCGTCGATACACTCCAAAGCGCTTTGAAACACGTCTTTCGAACGAATATCAAAGCGTTTTGAAAAGGGCGGTGTACACCTCCCGATAACGCCAATAACCCCCGTGGGGAGACATATGAAACCCTTCAATCTCAAAGCGGCCGCCGCGGTCGCCGCACTGGGCTGCGCGGCGCTTCAGGCGCAAGCAGGCGTGACCATCACGATCGCCTGCGGCACCGTGGGACAGGACTTCGAGTTCTGCAAGAAGTCCGCCGACGAGTGGAGCGCGAAGACCGGCAACACTGTTAAGCACCTGACCGTGCCGCAAGGCACCTCCGACATCCTCGGCCTGTTCCGACAGATGTTCGCGGCGAAGTCCACCGACCTCGACGTGCTCAACGTCGACGTGGTCTGGCCCGGCATCATCAAGGACCATCTGGTCGACCTGAAGCCGTACACCAAGGGCGCCGAGAAGGATCACTTCCCGGCGATCATCGCGAACAACACGGTGAACGGAAAGCTGGTCGCGATGCCGTGGTTCACCGATGCCGGCGTGCTGTACTACCGCAAGGACCTGCTCGAGAAATACGGCGAGAAGCCGCCCACCACGTGGGACCAGCTGACCGCCACGGCGAAGAAGGTGATGGAAGCCGAGCGCAAGGCCGGCAACGGCGACATGCAGGGCTTCGTGTTCCAGGCCAAGGCCTACGAGGGGCTGACCTGCGACGCGATCGAGTGGGTCGCCAGCAGCGGCGGCGGCTCCATCGTCGACCCCAGCGGCAAGATCACGATCAACAACCCGCAGGCCGCCAAGGCGCTGACGACCGCCGCCGGCTGGATCGGCACCATTGCACCCAAGGGCGTGCTGAACTACGGCGAAGAAGACGCGCGCGGCGTGTTCCAGAAGGGCAACTCGGTCTTCATGCGCAACTGGCCCTACGCCTGGTCGCTGAGCCAGGGCGCCGACAGCCCGGTCAAGGGCAAGGTCGGCGTCGTCGCGCTGCCGCGCGGCGAGGGCGGCAAGACCGCGGCGGCGCTCGGCGGATGGCAGCTCGCGGTCAACAAGTACTCGAAGAACCAGAAGGAAGCGGCCGACCTGGTGATGTACCTCACCAGCAAGGAGGTGCAGAAGGACCGCGCGGTCCGCGGCTCGTACAACCCGACGATCCCGGCGCTCTACAAGGATGCCGACGTGCTGAAGGCCAACCCGTTCTTCGGCGATCTGTACGACACCTTCGTCGGCGCAGTGCCGCGCCCGGCGACCGTGACCGGCGCGAAGTACAACGAGGTCTCGGCCGCGTTCTGGAACGCGACCCACGACGTGCTGTCCGGCACGGCGAAGGCCGACGAAAGCCTGAAGAAGCTCGAAGGCAAGATCGAGTCGATCCGGCGCGGGCCCGAATGGCGTTGACGCGGCGCCGCTGACACACGGGCGGCGGCCCCTCGCGGCTGCCCCCGTGCCGGCGGGTTGCGCCGCTCACGGCGCGGACTTCTTAGTCACGGAGTCTGTCATGGGACACGTTGCGTCTACCAATCCTTCGAGCAGCGCCATGCCGCCCGCCGGCGGCGACGCGGCACGCGCCCACCGCGCATCGCCGACCTCGGCGCTGACCCGCGAGCGCACGCGCAGCGCGTGGATCTTCCTGGCGCCTTCGCTGCTCGTGCTGCTGCTGGTGGCCGGCTGGCCGCTGGGGCGCACGATCTTCTTCAGCTTCACCGATGCCAACCTCGAGGCGATCGGCGAGTCGACCTACAAGATGGTCGGCCTCGCGAACTACTTCGGGCAGTACGGCGTGTTCAACTTCGGCGCCTCCGAAGGCTTCTGGGCCACCGACTGGGGCATGGCGATCCGCAACACGTTCAAGTTCGCGATCGTCTCGGTGGTGCTCGAGACCATCCTGGGCGTCGTGTTCGCGCTGGTGCTGAACGCCGAGTTCAAGGGGCGGGCGTTCGTGCGCGCGGCGGTGCTGGTGCCGTGGGCGATCCCGACCATCGTCTCGGCCAAGATGTGGGCCTGGATCATGCACGACCAGTTCGGCGTGCTGAACGCGCTGCTGCGCAGCGCCGGCATCATCGACCACAACATCGCCTGGACCGCCGACCCGGCGTACGCGCTGTGGTCGGTCGTGCTGGTCGACGTCTGGAAGACCACGCCGTTCATGGCGCTCTTGACGCTCGCCGCGTTGCAGATGCTGCCGCGCGACTGCTACGAGGCCGCGCATGTCGACGGCATCCACCCGGTCAAGGTGTTCTTCAAGGTCACGCTGCCGCTGATCTGGCCGGCGCTGATGGTGGCCGTGATCTTCCGGCTGCTCGACGCGCTGCGGGTGTTCGACATCATCTACGTGATGACGTCCAACAGCGTCAGCACGATCAGCATGTCGGGCTTCGTGCGGCGCGAGATCGTCGACAACAACTACGTCGGCTTCGGCTCGGCCGCGTCGACGGTGCTGTTCCTGATCATCGGCGCCTGCACGCTGCTCTACCTGAAGGTCTCGCGCGTCGACCTCGGCAAGAAATAAGGGAAGGGCGGCGACATGGACCTGACCACCCAACGCATCCTCTACAAGTCCGGCCTGTACCTGCTGGTCGCGCTGATCTCGGTGTTCTGCCTGTTCCCGTTCTACTTCGCGATCGTCACGTCGCTGAAGTCGGGCACCGAGCTGTTCAGCACGGCGCTGTGGCCGGCGGCGCCCAGCATCAAGAACTACATCGCGCTGTTCACGGTGGCCGAGCAGCCGTTCGGGCGGCACATCCTGAACTCGCTGGGCGTCTCGGCGATGGTCGTGATCGCGTCGCTGTTCCTCGGCGTGACCGCGGCCTACGCGCTGGGCCGCATCACGTTCAAGGGCAAGGGGCTGCTGCTGCTGACCATCCTCGCGGTCTCGATGTTCCCGCAGGTCGCGGTGCTGTCGGGCATGTTCGAGCTGATGCAGGCGATCGGCTTCTACAACCACTGGTGGGGTCTGGCGCTGCCGTACATGGTGTTCACGCTGCCGTTCACGGTCTGGGTGCTGACGACCTTCGTGCGCGACCTGCCCAAGGAGCTCGAGGAGGCCGCGATCATGGACGGCTGCACCCCCTGGGGCATCATCACCAAGGTCTTCCTGCCGGTGATGTGGCCGGCACTGGTCACGACCGGGCTGCTCGCGTTCATCGCCGCATGGAACGAGTTCATGTTCGCGCTGACCTTCGTGCTGGACAACAACGACCGCACCGTGCCGGTGTCGATCTCGCTGATCAGCGGCGCCGACAAGTACGAGATCCCGTGGGGCAAGATCATGGCCGCCTCGGTGCTCGTGACGCTGCCGCTGATCGCACTGGTCCTGGCATTCCAGCGCAAGATCGTCGGCGGTTTGACTTCCGGCGCCGTGAAAGGTTGACGACTCGATGAGCGCATCCAACGCCGCCGATACGCCGCCGTGGTGGCGCGGCGGGGTGATCTACCAGATCTACCCGCGCAGCTTCCAGGACAGCAACGCCGACGGCATCGGCGACCTGCGCGGCGCGATCCAGCGCTTGCCGTACCTGGTCGAGCTGGGCGTCGAGGCGATCTGGCTGTCGCCGTTCTTCAAGAGCCCGATGAAGGACTTCGGCTACGACATCTCGGACTACCGCGACGTCGATCCGATCTTCGGCACGCTGCAGGACTTCGATGCGCTGGTCGGCGCAGCGCACGATCACGGGCTCAAGGTCCTGATCGACCAGGTGATGAGCCACTGCTCGGACCGCCACCCGTGGTTCGTCGAGTCGCGCACGAGCCGCGACAACCCGCGTGCCGACTGGTTCGTCTGGGCCGACCCCAAGCCGGACGGCACGCCGCCGAACAACTGGCTGTCGGTGTTCGGCGGCAGCGCCTGGCAGTGGGACACTCGGCGCGGCCAGTACTACCTGCACAACTTCCTCGCCGAGCAGCCGGACCTCAACTTCCACAACCCGGCCGTGCTGGAGGCGACGCTCGCCAACCTGCGCTTCTGGCTGGACCGCGGCATCGACGGCTTCCGGCTCGACGCCGTCAACTTCTGCTTCCATGACGCGCTGCTGCGCGACAACCCGCCGCGCACCGAGCCGGTCTACAACCCGGCCCACAACGCCGCGACGCCGTATGCCTGGCAGCGTCACGTCTACGACAAGAGCCGGCCCGACAACCTCGGCCTGCTGCGCCGCATACGCCTGCTGCTCAACGAGTACCCGGGCAGCACCGCGATCGGCGAGATCGGCGACGACGACTCGCTGCTGCGGATCGCCGAATACACCGGCGGCGGCGACAAGCTGCCGATGGCCTACAGCTTCGACCTGCTCGGGCCGCGCTGCGATGCACGCTTCCTGCACAGCGTGATCGAACGCTTCGAGGCTGCGGTCGACGACGGCTGGGCCTGCTGGGCGCTGTCCAACCACGACGTGCCGCGTGTTGCGACGCGCTGGCCGGCGCCCGCGGGGATCGCGGTCGACGCCTGGATGCACCTGGTCTTCGCGCTCGAGCTGTGCGTGCGCGGCTCGCCGTGCCTGTACCAGGGCGAGGAGCTCGGGCTCGCCGAGGTGATGCTGCCGTTCGAGGCGCTGCAGGATCCGTTCGGGATCCGGATGTGGCCCGAAGTGCACAGCCGCGACGGCTGCCGCACGCCCATGGTCTGGGACGGCGCGCAGCCGCATGGCGGGTTCAGCGGCGCCGAGCGCACCTGGCTGCCGGTCGCGCCGGAACATCTGCCGCGGGCGGTCGAAGCGCAGCGAGCCGATCCGGCGTCGCTGTGGAACCGCTACCGCAACACGCTGGCATGGCGCCGCGCACACCCGGTGCTGCGGCACGGCACGATGGACCTGCTGCCCGCCGACGATGCGGTGCTCGCATTCGTGCGCCGCGATCCCGCAAGCGGCAGCGCGCTGCTGTGCGCATTCAACCTCGGCTCGAACACGGCGCACTACACGTTGCCGCCGGCCTGCCGCGTCGCGGCGCTGGACGTTGCGCACCCGCTGCCGGCGGCCACGTTGTCCGGCCAGACCCTCGTGCTGCCGCCTTGCGGTGCCGCATTCGCCACGCTCTGACGCAAGAGCCTCACAGACAGAGAACGGGAGAAGCTGCCATGTCCGCCATCCGCTTCCGCGACGTGCACAAGCGCTACGACAAGGCCACGACCGACACGATACGCAAGGTCGACCTGGACATCGAAACCGGCGAGTTCGTCGTCTTCGTCGGGCCCTCGGGTTGCGGCAAGTCGACGCTGCTGCGCATGGTCGCCGGCCTGGAGGACATCAGCAGCGGCGAGCTCAGCATCAGCGGCAAGCGCGTCAACGAGACGCCGCCGTCGCGCCGCGGCGTCGCGATGGTGTTCCAGAGTTATGCGCTGTACCCGCACATGACCGTCTACGACAACATGGCGTTCGGCCTCAAGCAGGCCAAGACCGACAAGCTGACGATAGACCAGCGCGTGCGCAAGGCCTCGAAGATCCTGCAGCTCGACTCGCTGCTGCAGCGCCTGCCCAAGGCGCTGTCGGGCGGGCAGCGCCAGCGGGTCGCGATCGGCCGCGCGATCGTGCGCGAGCCCGAGGTGTTCCTGTTCGACGAGCCGCTGTCCAACCTCGACGCGGCGCTGCGCGTGCAGACGCGCCTGGAGATCGCGAAGCTGCACAAGGACATCGGCACCGCGAGCATGATCTATGTGACCCACGACCAGGTCGAGGCGATGACGCTGGCCGACAAGATCGTGCTGCTCAACGCCGGCGAGGCGGTGCAGCGCGACGGCAGCGTCGCGCAGTTCGGCGCGCCGCTGGAGCTGTATCACCACCCGGTCAACAAGTTCGTCGCCGGCTTCATCGGCAGCCCGAAGATGAACTTCATCGGCGCGCGGCTGACGCGGGCCGACGCGAAGCTCGCGACCGCGCGCGTCGGCGATGTCGAGTGCCAGGCCGAGGTCGACGCCCGCAAGCTGCCGGCCGAGGCCGAGGTGACGCTGGGCGTGCGCCCCGAGCACGTTCAGATCGCAACGGCCCCCGGCCCGAACGTCGTCACCGGGCTGGTCGCCTTCGTCGAGCAGCTCGGCGAGGCGAGCTACCTGTACGTGCGGCTGGCCGGCGGCGAGCTCGTCACGGTGCGCGAGAGCGGGCAGGCCACGGTCGGGGTCGGCAATCCGATCCAGCTGCACTTCCCGCCGGACTGCCTGCACCTGTTCGACGATGCCGAGGTCGCGATGCCGCGCACCGCCGGCGAGAACCTGCTGAGCCATCCGATGGTGGCCGGCGTCTCGATCACACGTTCCGCGAAGACGGCCGCATGACGCCGCCGCGCTGACGACCCACCAACCCCAACCCTCTTGCGACGGGCGGCCTGCCGACCCGCCGGGTGTCGACTCATGCCTGAAAAAACCAACAACAACAACGACAGCCGCGACGAACCGGATCCGCTCGGCCTGGATCCTTGGCGGCTCGTCGAGTCCGCACCCGACGCGCACAACGCCGCGCTGCGCGAAGCGCTGTTCGCGCTCGGCAATGGCCGCATCGGCGTGCGCGGCTCGCACGAGGAAGGGCACCTGTGGCCCGGCACGTGGCAGGACTCGGTGTATCTGAACGGCTATCACGAGACCGAGGACATCCACTACGCCGAAAACGCGAACGGCCTGGCGCGGGAGAACCAGTTCATCGTCGACGTGCCGAACGGCACCGCGATCCGCTGGCGCATCGATGGCGAGGCATTCGACCCGACGCACGGCATCCTCGAAGGCTACCGGCGCTGCTACGACCTGCGCGATGCGCTGCTGACGCGCGATCTGGTCTGGGTCTCGCCGCGCGGGCGGCGTGTCGCGGTCTCGAGCCGGCGCATCGTCTGCCTGGCGCGCGAGCATGTCTACGCGATCGAGTACGAGCTGCGGCTGCTGGACGGGCAGGGCGCGCGGCTGGAGATCATCTCGACGCTGGACGCCGGCTCCGGGCCCAGCATCGCGAGCGACGACCCGCGTGTCGGCTCGGCCAAGGCCTCGCATGCGCTGGAGCTGCTCGCGGTCGAGCGCAGTGGCGAGCGGGTCATGCAGACGCACCGCACGCGGCGCAGCGGCCTGCTGCTGGCCAGCGCGGTCGAGCAGGTGCTGCAGGTCGATCCGCCGGCGCCGGTCGAGGCGGTCGATTGCGGCGACGACGTCGAATCGGGAGACGACGTGCGCCCCGGCGCGCACTACACCGTCGAGGCGGCCGCCGGCGCGCGCATCGTGCTGACGAAGTACTGCACGCTGGTCAGTGCGCTGGACCTGCCGGCCCATGTGCAAGCCGACGTGCAGACCGATCCGCCGGCCGACGCGCTGCGCGCTCACGCGGCGCTGCAGCTCGCCGACGCACGCCGGTCCGGCTTCGCGGCGTTGTGCGCCGAGCAGCGCCAGTTCCTCGAGCGCTTCTGGCACGACGCCGATGTGGAGATCGCCGGCGACGACGCGTTGCAGCAAGGCCTGCGCTTCAACCTGCTGCACCTGCTGCAGTCCACCGGGCGCGACGGCCGCACCAACATCGCGGCCAAGGGCGTCACCGGCAACGGCTACGACGGCCACTATTTCTGGGACACCGAGATCTACGTCTTCCCGGTGCTGCTGCACACCCAGCCGCA
>DATEFR010000786.1:0-3779 GCA_035280545.1 Burkholderiaceae bacterium
ACCAGCTGCGCGATGAAGCTCTTGGTCGCGGCGACGCTCGCCTCGGTGCCGGCGTGCAGCGGGAACACCCACTGCGCGGCCTGCGCGAGCGGCGAGGCCGGGTCGTTGACGAACGCCGCGGTGCGCGCACCGCCGGCGCCGAAGAAGCGCATCGGCGCGACCAGGTCCGGGCTTTGCCCGGACTGCGAGAACGCGAGCGACACCAAGCCATCGCAGACGATCTTCGACTGGTACAGCGTGATCAGCGACATCGGCAGCGAGGTCACGAGCCGCCCGAGCCGCGCCATGATCAGGTAGGCCATGAAGTGCGCGGCGTGGTCCGAGCTGCCGCGCGCGACGGTCAGCAGCGCGCTGGGCAGTTGCTCGCGCAGCTGCGCGCCGAAGCGGCGGTACGCGGCATCGTCTTGCGCGAGCTGGCGCGCGATCGCGGCGGGCGCTTCGAGCGCCTCGTCGCGCATCTTCGTGTTCGAGGTCATCGCGTTCATACAGCAACGCCCCCTTCGACGATCACCTCGGCGACTTTCAGATCGCGGTCGAGCACGACCGCATCGCCCCAGGCACCGCGCTGCAGGCGGCCGCGGTCGGCGATGCCGAGGTGATCGGCCGCGTAGGTCGCGGTGCGGCGCGACGCGTCGGCGAGGTCCAACCCGAGCTTGTCGACCAGGTTGCGAAAGCCCTCGTCCATCGTCAGCGTCGAGCCGGCCAGCGTGCCGTCGGCCAGGCGCACGCCGCCCAGGCATTTCGTCACCGTCTGGCGGCCCAGTCTGTATTCGCCGTCCGGCATGCCGGAAGCTGCGGTCGAGTCGGTCACGCAGTACAGGTGCGGGATCGCGCGCAGCGCGACCTTGATCGCGCCGGGGTGCACATGCAGCAGGTCGGGGATCAGCTCGGAATACTGCGCGTGCGCCAGCGCCGCACCCACCACGCCGGGCTCGCGATGGTGCATGCCGCTCATCGCGTTGAACAGGTGCGTGAAACCGCGCGCGCCGCGCGCCAGCGCGTCCACGCTCTGCTCGTAGCTCGCCAGCGTGTGGCCGATCTGCACGCAATAGCCGGCCGAGACCAGCGCCTCGATCACGTCCATGTTGCCGTCGACCTCCGGCGCGAGCGTGATCAGCCGGATCGGTGCCTTCGCATCGAGCCGGCGGATCTCGTCGCCGCTGAGCGGCCGCGCGTAGTCGGGCTGCGCGCCGAGCTTGCCGGCGTTGATGTACGGGCCCTCGAGGTGCACGCCGAGGACGCGGGCGGCGCTCGTCGCGCGGGGCGCGGCGAACACCGGCGCCAGCGCGTCGAACGCGGCCTCGAGGTCGCTCATGGGCGCGGTCATCGTCGTCGCGAGCAGCGAAGTCGTGCCGTGGCGCACATGCAGCGCGGCAATGCGCGCGGCGGCATCGCCGCCTTCCATCACGTCGCGGCCGCCGCCGCCGTGCACGTGCAGGTCGATGAAGCCGGGCAGGATCAGCGCGCCGTGGGTGTCGCGCGCTGCCTGCAGCGGCACCGGCGTGCCGTCGATCGTGTCGACGCGCCCGCCGGCATCGAAGACGATCGTGCCGTCGACGAATCCGTTGGGTGTGAGGATGCGGCCTTGCCGCCGTGAAATTGGGGTCATGAATCGCGCCTCATCTCGGCGACGAAGTCGTAGTAGTCGCTGCGGCAATACGAATGGGTCAGCTCGACCGCCTGGCCCGATTCGAGATAGCCGATGCGCGTGATGTAGAGCACCGCCTGGCCGAGCGGCACGCCGAGCTGCTCGGCCAGCCGCGCCGGCGCATTCAGCGCGCGGATGTGCTGCAGCGCGCGCACCGGCGAGCGCTGCGTGCTGTTCAGGTATTCGTACAGCGAGCCATTGACCGCCTCGGGCCTCGGCAGCACCGCCTCGGGCAGTACGCTGACCTCGTAGGCCATCACCACGTCGTCGGCCAGGCGCAGACGCTCGAGCCGCGCGACCCGCGCACCGGGCGAGAGGCCCAGGCTCAGCTGCTCGTCGGCCATCGCCGCGGTCAGGCTGCGCTTCAGCCAGCGCGACGATGGCGTGTAGCCGCGCTGCTGCAGCTCTTCCGAGAAGCTCGTCAAGCGCGACAGCGGCTGCTCCAGACGCGGCGCGATGTAGTTGCCCGAGCCGCGCCGGCGCACGATCAGGCCCTGCTCGACCAGCTGATCGATCGCCTTGCGCGCGGTCACACGCGACAGATCGAGCGACTCGGACAGCACACGCTCGGACGGCAGCGCCTCGTCGGCCTGGTAGCGGCCGTCGCGGATCGCCTGGCCCAGCTTGCGCGCAAGCTGCAGGTACAGCGGCGAGCTGTCGCGCGGGTCGGGGCGGAAATCCAGCCAGGGCTTGCTGCTGTTCTTCTTCACGGCGACACGGCCTGCACGGCTCGTTGGATCAGCTTCAGCGCGCCGACATCGGCACCGGCGGCCACCGCGACCTGCCGGGCGCGCAAGGTCGCGGACAAGCGCGGGGCGAGCCGCTCGCCGACGCTGCCCGAGATGGCCAGGGGCACGCGACCGTCGGGGTCCAGCGCATGCGTCATCGCTTCGATCGCGGCGGCGGCAGCCTCCAGCAACCCGCTCGCGACGGCATCGCCGGCGGCCTCGGCCTCGAAGACCAGCGGCGCGAGCTGCGCGTATTCGAACTGGTTGGCCTGCGCGCACCACGTGAGCAGCGCATCGCGGTCGCGGCCGCAGCGCGACCAGACGGCCTGCGCCAGCGCAGTCGCCGCGGCGCGGCCGTCGACCGCGTGCTGCGCATGCTGCATCGCGCGAAAGCCCAGCCACGCGCCGCTGCCCTCGTCGCCGATCGGAAAGCCCCAGCCGCCGACGCTCGCGCGCCGCCCGTCGGCATGCCAGACCTCGCCGACGCTGCCGGTTCCGGATGCCACGATCGCACCGGGCTGGCCGGCATGCGCGCCGAGCAGCATCGTGAACGCGTCGGTCTCGAGCTCGAGGCGTGCCAGGCCCGGGTCCGCGTTGACGAACGCGACGGCCCACGGCCTATGGTTCACGCCGGCCAACCCGGCGCCGAGCGCGCATGCGCGCCACGGCACCACGGCAGGCAATCCGGCATCGGCGAACGCGAGCGCCGCGGCCTGCCCGATCTGCTCCCATGCCGACGCGATGCCGCGCGCAAGACCCGACGGCCCGGCCGTGCCGCGGCCGATCACGACCGCATCCTCGCGTCGCGCCAACAGGACCCGCGTGCCGGTGCCGCCGCCGTCCACGCCCAACAGAAATTCGACAATCTCAGCGGCCATAGAACCAGTTTAGTACCAGTGATACCAAAAGGTCAATTGGTATTCGATGCGGCGACAGGGTTGATCGTGCCGCTCGAGCCGCCGTCGCTCGTCTCCTCCTCGCGCCGGTGTGTCCGCGCTATTCGGTGAACCGAAACTCGATCTCCTGCCGAAACGGCACGTCGTTCGCGCAGACGTACTGGCGCACGGCCGCCTCGACACTCGCTTGCAAGGCACCGCGCACCTTGGCGTCGTTTCCGCCGCGCAGCTGCAGTCTCGTGATCTCGAAGCTGGCAAGCGCACCGCCTCGCATCACGGCACGGTATTCGACGCTCGCACCGCTGACCCCGGTGCTGTCGGCCACCAGCGGCGCCTGCGGGTTCACGAGCTTCGAACATGCGAGGCCAGCCAGCATGGCTTGCGGCCGCGCTGGGGGCTCGGGCGCAGGCGCCGGCGCTGCGGATGCCGGCGGCGCCGGTGGCGCCGGGGTCGTGGTCGCGACGATCGCAGGTTCCGCCGGCGGGTTTTCGATCTGGATCTCGGGGG
>DATEFR010000787.1:0-3719 GCA_035280545.1 Burkholderiaceae bacterium
CTGTGAACCCATGCGCACACCGCCTCGCGACGCGCTCAACCCGTTCACACAAGGACCTGCCATGACCACCCTCGCCGCCCCCGCCGCTGCTCAACTCCCAGCCACCCGGACCGCTGTCGCTCCCGCCGTGCCGCGCTTCGACATGTACGCAGCGATCCACAAGGCGCTGCGCAGCCTGATGAGCGACACGCTGCTGCAGGTCGGGCGAATGGACGTGAACGACCTGGTGGAGCTCGACGCCACGCTGAACCGGGTCGACATGCTGCTCGACCTCTGCTTCGACCACATCGAGCACGAGAACGGCTGGGTGCACACCGCGATCGAAGCGCGCCGGCCGGCCGGCGCGGCTCGCACCGCGCACGACCACGAAGAGCACTTCGAATCCATCGCCACGCTGCGCGCCGAAGTCGCGGCGCTGCGCGCGGCCAGGCCGCAGATGCAGGCGATGCTCGCGCACCGCCTGTACCAGCACCTGGCACTCTTCGTGGCCGAGAACTTCCAGCACATGCACATCGAAGAGACGGCCAACAACGCCGCGCTGTGGGCGCTCTACTCCGACGCCGAGCTGCACGCGATCCACGGCCGCCTGCTCGCGGCGATCCCGCCGGCCAAGGAGCTGCAGATCGTGCGCTGGATGGTCCCGGCCTGCAGCCCGATGGAGCGCGCCGCGATCGTCGGGCACGCGAAGACGCAGATGCCGCCCGAGGCGTTCCTCGGCGCGCTCGCGCATGTGCGGCCGCACCTCGACGCGTCGGGATGGCTCAAGCTCGCGGCCGCCGTCGGCGTTGCGCCCAGCCTCGGCCTCGCCGTCTGAACCGGAGCCGCGCCATGAACCGCTGGATCAAGTACGCCGCGCTGCCGGCGCTCGGGCTGGTGGCGCTCGCCGCGGCGACGCTGCTCGTCGGCGCGCAGCTCGGCGAGCGCAAGATGCAGCGCCGCGTCGACGTGAAGGTGGCACCGCTGGCGTTGCGCAACGATGCCGACAGCATCGCGCGCGGCCGCTACATCTTCATGTCGCGCGGCTGCACCGAATGCCACGGCGTCGACGGCGCCGGCAAGACCTTCATCGACGACGGCAAGGGCATGCGGGTGCACGCGCCGAACATCACGCCGCTGCCTGGCGGCGGCGTGGTCGCGGCCTACACGGCCGACGACTGGACCCGCACGGTCCGCCACGGCGTGAAGCCGGACGGACGACCGGCCGTCGTGATGCCGAGCGAGGACTACGCGCGCATGAACGACAACGATCTCGCGTCGCTCGTCGCCTTCCTGCGCCAGATGCCGGCGAGCCCGGGACCGGCCGCGACGGTCCAGTTCCCGATGCCCGTGAAGGCGCTGTATGCCTTCGGCGTGATCCAGGACGCCGCCGAGCGCATCGACCACGCGCTACCGCCGCCACGGGTCGTGCCCGACGCGCCGACCGCCGCGCACGGCGCGTACGTCGTCAACACCTGCATCGGTTGCCACGGCGCGACGCTCTCGGGCGGCAAGATTCCCGGCACGCCGCCCGAATGGCCGGCAGCCGCGAACCTGACACCCGGCGAGGGCAGCGCGATGCCCCGCTACGCCGATGCCGCGTCGTTCAAGGCGATGCTGCGCAGCGGCAAGCGCCCCGACGGCAGCGCGATCAGCCCGGTGATGCCGTTCGGTGCGCTGAAGGAGCTGAACGACGTCGACGCGCAGGCGCTGTTCCTGCACCTGAAGACGCTGCCGCCGAAGGCGTTCGGCAACCGCTGAGGTCTGCGTACCGTTCGCTCGACAAGGGCTTCGACAAGCTCAGCCCGAACGGGCACTGGCTCCGGTATTTCCTCCGTTCGCACTGAGCTTGTCGAAGTGCCGCGCGGCGCTTGCTAAGGGGCTTCGACAAGCTCAGCCCGAACGGAGGTGGGAGCTCAGCCCGAACGGAGGTGGGAGCTCAGCCCGAACGGAGGCGGGAGCTCAGCCCGAACGGGCGTGGGACCTCAGCCCGAACGGAGGTGGACGGAGGTGAAAGCTCAGCCCGGACGCAGCGGGAGCGCACCCGCCTGAACGTGCAGCACGCGCTGCGGGAACGGGATCGCCACGCCCTCGGCGTTCAGCAGCGCGAGCACCGCGAGGTTGACGTCGGAGCGCACGCTGCCCTGCCCGTTCTCGGGGTCGAGGATCCAGAACAGCACGTTCAGGTTCATGCCGTCGGCCGCGAACTCGGCCAGCTGGACCACCGGTCCGGGGTCGGACAGCACGCGCGGCACGTCGCGCACCGCCGCTTCGAGCTTGCCGCGCAGCGTGTGCACGTCGGTGCCGTAGGCCACCTGCACCTGCGTCTGCAGCAGCACCTTCGGATCGGCGAGCGACGAGTTCTCGACCCGCTGCGTGATCAGCATCTCGTTGGGCACGATCGACTCGCGCCCGTTGAGCGCGCGGATCACCGTGTAGCGGGTGCGGATGTCGGTGATGCGGCCCTCGAACCCGTCGACCTTCACCATGTCGCCGATGCGCAAGGACCGCTCTGCGAGCACGACGAAGCCGCTGATGTAGTTGGCCGCGATCTTCTGCAGCCCGAAGCCGAGGCCGACGCCGATCGCGCCGCCGAGTACCGACAGCGCCGTCAGGTCGATGCCCGCGGCCGACATCGCGAACAGCACGCCGACCAGCAGCAGCACCGTGCGGACAATGGTGGCGACCATCTTGCGCACCGACAGCGTGTTGCCGGTGCCGCGCAGCAGCTGCTTCTCGATCGCAGCCGAGATCCACAGCGCCAGCACGAGCACGACGCCGGCCGTCAGCGAGCCTTCGACCACGTTGCGAAGCGTGATGTGGCCGGCGCCGATCTTCCACCTCACGTCGTCCATCGCGTCCATCATCAGCGGCAGCAGGCCGGTGACCCAGAGCGCGACGGCGATCCACGCGAGCCACGAGATGCTGCGCTCGATGGTGCGGACCCAGCGCAGGGTCGGGAACGTCACGCCCAGCACGCGCACGCTGATGCGGATCACGACCAGCGAGATCAGGATCGGGATCGCGACCTTGAAGACGGCCGGCTTGATCGTGGCGGCGAGCGCGAGCTTCGCGCCATAGGCGAACGCGAGCGCAAGCACCGGGAAGAACACGCCGTCGACGATGCGCCTGCCGAACCAGATCGAGGCCTCGGGCAGCTCGCGCCCGCGCAGCAGGCGCACCAGGCCCCAGGCGACGAACAGGCAGCCGAGCAGCACCGCGAGCTCGGTCAGCGCGCTCGCCTGCGTCAGCGAGTTCAGCAGCTCATTGACCTGATCCGCATTCAGGGCGGGGGTGACCACCACGCCCGTCAGATCCCGGCCAGCACGCGCACGTGCGCCGCGACGCTGCGCGCCAGCGCACCGAGGTTGTAGCCGCCCTCCAGGCACGAGACGATCTTGCCGCCGGCGTGCCGGTCGGCGACGTCCTTGATGCGGCGCGTGATCCATTCGTAGTCGGCCTCGACCAGGCCGAGCTGGCCGAGGTCGTCTTCGCGGTGCGCGTCGAAGCCGGCCGAGACGAACACCATCTGCGGGCGGAAGCGCTCCAGCGCCGGCATCCAGAGCGACTCGATCATCTCGCGCACCTCGGCGCCGCGGGTGTACGGCGGCACCGGCAGGTTGACCATGTTGTCGCCCATCGGGTCGGTGCCGCTGTAGGGATACAGCGGGTTCTGGAAGAAGCTCACCATCAGGACGCGCTCGTCGTTCGCGATGATGTCTTCGGTGCCGTTGCCGTGGTGC
>DATEFR010000788.1:0-7322 GCA_035280545.1 Burkholderiaceae bacterium
CCAAGCGGCCTGCCGCGGCCAGCGCGCCCGCGCAGCCCGCCGCGACGGTCGCATCGGCCACCGGCACCGGCGACGGCGACTGGGAAACCTTCTAAGCAGGCACTCACGTGCAATCGGCACGCCGGCGCGACCCTTCAGTCGCGCGCTGAACTGCCGATAGAGCAACGAGCGAGCCGAACCGATCCGAGCAGGCAGCGACCGTCAACCACCTTTGGGGACCACCATGAACATGATGACCGATGCGGCCCACGTGGCCAGCCATGAAGCCGCCCGCGCTGCGCTGCACGCCGGTGGCGAATTCCTGACCTTCCGTCTGGGCGCCGAGGAGTACGGCATCGACATCCTGAAGGTCCAGGAAATCCGCTCGTACGAGCAGCCGACCCGCATCGCGAACGCGCCGACCTTCATCAAGGGCGTGGTCAACCTGCGCGGCGTGATCGTGCCCATCGTCGACCTGCGCCTGAAGCTCGGCTGCGACAGCGCCGAGTACAACAGCTTCACGGTCGTGATCGTGCTGAACGTCAAGGGCCGCGTCGTCGGCGCGGTGGTCGATTCGGTCTCCGACGTGCTGGCGCTGGGGGGGCAGACGATCAAGCCGGCGCCCGAGATGAACTCGGCCGCGGTCGACACCAGCTTCATCACCGGCATCGGCAGCGTCGGCGAGCGCATGCTGATCCTGATGGACATCGAAGGTCTGATGGCCAGCGCCGAAATGGGCCTGGTGAACGAACTGCACTGAACACGCATTCGTTTCGACGACAACAACAAGAATCCGGGGTTCGCGATGGAACGGAAGAAGTCCGGGGGCTCGATCGCCCGCAAGATCTCGATCGTCGGCAGCCTCGGGCTCGCGGCGGCGCTGCTGACGATCTGCACCGCGATGAGCGTGCTGCTGACGCGGCAGACGCATGAACGCATCGTCACCTGGGTCGGCGACAAGACGCAGGCCATCGCCGACTCGGCCGACGCGTTCGACATGACCTCGCGGGCGATGGTCGAGCGGCTGTTCACGGTCTTCAAGCAGGACTTCGACTCGACCTTCGTGCACGACGGCGAGACCGGCGAGCTGCAGAACTTCGGCACGTCGCTGGTCAACAACTTCACCGCGGTCGACAAGTTCACGCAGTTCACCGGCGGCGTGGCGACCGTGTTCTCGATCAAGGGCGACGACTTCCTGCGCATCACGACGTCGCTGAAGAAGGAAAACGGCGAGCGCGCACTCGGCACGCTGCTGGGCAAGACGCATCCGGCCTACGCCGGGCTGCTGCAGAACAAGGCCTACGTCGGCCGCGCCACGCTGTTCGGCAAGCCGTACATGACGCGCTACGAGCCGATCCGCGACGAAGCCGGCAAGGTGGTCGGCGCGCTGTTCATCGGCTTCGACCTGAGCCCGTTCCAGTCGTCGTTCGACTCGCTGGTGGCACAGAGCAAGTTCTTCGAGAGCGGCGGCGTCTACGTCATCGACCCGAAGAAGTCGCCGGCCGAGGCGGTGTTCGTCAGCCATCCGAACGCGAAGGGCAAGAAGGTCGCCGAAGCGTTCCCCGAGGCACAGGCCTTCCTCGCGCAACTCGAGAAGGCCGACGACGCGCCGATCGCGCAGGCCGCGCCGCTGTTCGGCGGCGCGAAGGACGCCTGGGTGGTCGTGCGCAAGAACAAGTCCAGCGGCTGGTGGGTGGTCGGCGAGGTCTCGGATCGCGAGGCGATGCGCAGCCACTGGGCCAGCCTGGTGCCGTTCTGGATCATGCTGGGCGTCGCCGCGATCGGCCTGGGCTGCGCGCTCTTCTGGATGATGCGGCGCGAGATCGCCCGGCCGCTGCAGCAGCTCGGCGGCGCGCTGGCCGCGGTGTCGGGCGGCGACCTGACGCAGCCGTTCCACAGCGAGCGGCGCGACGAGATCGGCGAGCTGATCCGCGGGGTCGAGGCGATGCGCCTCGAGTTCAACCGCACGCTGGGCGGCGTGCGCCACGCGGTCGATTCGATCAACGTGGCCAGCGCCGAGATCGCCACCGGCAACCACGACCTGAGCGCACGCACCGAGCAGGCCGCGTCCAATCTGCAGCAGACCGCGGCGTCGATGACGCAGCTGACGCACACGGTCGCGCAATCGGCCGATGCCGCGGCGCAGGCCAACCAGCTGGCGGGCTCGGCGGCCGAGGTCGCGACACGCGGCGGCACGGTGGTCTCGAAGGTCGTCGCGACGATGGACGAGATCAATGCCTCGTCCAAGAAGATCGCCGACATCATCGGCGTGATCGACGGCATCGCGTTCCAGACCAACATCCTCGCGCTCAATGCCGCGGTCGAGGCGGCCCGCGCCGGCGAACAGGGGCGCGGCTTCGCGGTCGTCGCCGGCGAAGTGCGCTTGCTGGCGCAGCGCTCGGCCGAAGCGGCCAAGGAAATCAAGGTCTTGATCGGCACCAGCGTCGACAAGGTCGAGACCGGGTCGAAGCTCGTGCAGGATGCCGGCACGACGATGGACGAGATCGTCGCCAGCGTGCAGCGTGTCTCCGACATCATCGGCGAGATCACCGCCGCATCGAGCGAGCAGCGCTCGGGCATCGGCCAGGTCAACACCGCGGTGACGCAGCTCGACCAGATGACGCAGCAGAACGCCGCGCTGGTCGAAGAGTCGGCGGCCGCCGCCGAGAGCCTCAAGGAGCAGGCACGCAAGCTCACCGACTCGGTGAGCACGTTCCGTCTGCAAACGTCCTGACAACGTCCTAACAACGTCCGGAGGTGCGGATGAATCGCCTTCTGCGCCAACTCTCGATCCGCCAGCGGCTCTATGCCTGCGTGGCACTGGTGTCGATGCTCGTGCTCGCGCTGGGCGGCTGGAGCCAGGTCGCGCACCGCGGCGCCATGGCCGCGCTCGAGGAATTGCTGGCCGATCAGCAGGCCGCCAGCGCGCAGATCGGCACGCTGCGCGCGTCGCTGGCCCGCGTCAAGCAGTACGAGATGAGCATGATGGTGAGCGCCAGCAACACGCTGGAGGTCGAGCGCTACAAGGGCCTTTGGCTGGGCGAGCTGAAGACCCTGAACGAAGGCTTCGCGGCGCTGGGCAAGGCACACCGCGGCGGCGATCAGTCCGGGAACGGTGCCGCCGCGCTGGCCGAGTACGCCAAGGTGCTGACGCCGATCGCCGATCAGCTGGTCGGCGCGAAGATCGACGCATCGGTCGCCAATGCCTACGCCGAGCAGGCGACACCGCACATCGAGACCGCCGCGAAGTCGATGGACGCGCTGGTGAAGCAGGCCGAGGGCGAGCTGGCCGCCTCGCGCGACGAGGTCAAGCGCAGCAGCCTGCTGCAGGCGACCCTGACGGCAGCGCTCGGCGGCGCGGCCATCGTGCTGCTGGCAGCCGTGATGGTGCTGACCTTGCGATCGATCTGCGCGCCGATGGAGCAGGCCACGCGTCTTGCCCGGCGCATCGCCGACGGCGATCTGTCGCAGCAGGGGCTGCAAGTCGAAGGGCGCGACGAGACCGCGCAGCTGATGCGGTCGCTGCTCGACATGCAGGCCAGCCTGGCGGGCATCGTGTCGCAGGTGAAGGCCTCGACGGACAGCATCTCCACCGCGTCAGCCGAGATCGCGCACGGCAACGCCGACCTCTCCGCGCGCACCGAGCAGACCGCCAGCAACCTGCAGCAGACCGCGAGCTCGATGGAACAGCTGACCGGCACCGTGCGCCAGAGCGCCGATGCCGCGAGCCAGGCGAATCGGCTGGCGTCGTCGGCCAGCGCCGTCGCGCAGCGCGGCGGCGAGGTCGTGACGCAGGTGGTGGCGACGATGGACGAGATCACGGCGTCGAGCCGGAAGATCGCCGACATCATCGGCGTGATCGACGGCATCGCGTTCCAGACCAACATCCTCGCGTTGAACGCGGCGGTGGAGGCCGCGCGTGCCGGCGAGCAGGGCCGCGGCTTCGCGGTGGTGGCCTCCGAAGTGCGCTCGCTCGCGCAGCGCAGCGCCGAGGCCGCGCGCGAGATCAAGGCGCTGATCGGCAGCAGCGTAGCTCGCGTCGACGTCGGTTCCCGGCTCGTGCAGAACGCCGGCACGACGATGGGCGAAATCGTCGCGAGCGTGCAGCGCGTGTCCGACATCATCGGCGAGATCACCGCCGCGTCTGGCGAGCAGAGCTCGGGCATCGGGCAGGTGAACACCGCGGTCACGCAGCTCGATCGGATGACGCAGCAGAACGCCGCGCTGGTCGAGCAGTCCGCGGCCGCCGCCGAGTCGCTGAAGGACCAGGCCGACAGGCTCGCGGGCGCGGTCGGCCGCTTCAAGCTCGCGGCACAGGCCGCCTGAGCCAACGTTTCGCCGGCTCAGGCGGCGGGCGGCGGCCTCAGCCGTCCACCGCCTGCCGCAGCGTCTGCACCACCGGCCGGCGCAGCACTTCGCGCAGGCCCCACCAACCGGCCGCCAGCGCCAGCAACGCCCCCGCCACGCCGCCGGCCAGCGGCACCCACGGCGAGACGCTCCAGCTGAACTCGAACACGTAGCGCGCAAGCGCCCAACCGACCCCGACCGCCGCGATCGACGCGAGCACGCCGGCCAGCGCGCCCACACCCAGCAGCTCGGCGCGCTGCACCTGCGCGAGCAGCGTGCCGCTCGCGCCGAGCGCGCGCATCACCGCGAACTCCTTCGCACGCGCCTCGCGCGTCGCGCTGACCGCGGCGAACAGCACGACCAGGCCGGCCGCGAGCGTGAAGCCGAACAGGAACTCGACCGCGCGTATCACCTGGTCCAGCACGCGCTGGATCTGCCCGATCGAGGCCGACACGTCGATCGCGGTGATGTTCGGGAAGTCGCGCGAGAGCGCATTGTCGAAGCCCGGCACCGCCGTCGGCGCGCGGAACGCGGCGATGTACGACAACGGCAGATCGCCCATCGTCGCGGTCGGGAACATCACGAAGAAGTTGACCCGCATCGAGCTCCAGTCGACCTTGCGCAGGCTCGTGACGCGGCCCTCGGCGGTCGCGCCGCCGATGTCGAAGCGCAGCACGTCGCCGAGCTTCAGGCCTATCGTCTGCGCGATCCCTTCCTCGACGCTGACTGCGTTCGGTTCGTTCGCGGTCCAGCGCCCGCCGACCAACAGGTTGTGCTCGGGCATCGTGCTCGCGTGGCTCAGGTTGAACTCGCGGTCGAGCAGCCGGCGGGCGCGCTCGTCGCTCCAGTCGTCGGGCCTGACCGGCTTGCCGTTGATCGTGACCAGCCGGCCGCGGATCATCGGGAACCAGTCGTAGCGCTGCACGCCCGATGCGGCGAGATGCTGCCGGAACGCGTCGGCCTGCTCGGGCTGCACGTTGATCACGAAACGATCGGGCGCATTCTTGGGCGTCGCCTGGCGCCAGCTGCTGATCAGGTCGGTGCGCAGCAACACCAGCAGCACCAGCGCGAGCAGGCCCACGCTGAGGGCGGAGACCTGCAACACCGCGAACGCCGGCCGTGCGGCGATCTGGCGCGTCGCCAGCACGAGCCAGCGCGGCGCGCGCGATTCCGGCACCGCACGACGCAGCAGCAGCACCGCGACCCACGACAGCAGCGCGAACAGCAGGCACGCGCCGGCGAACCCGCCGACCGCGATCAGCCCCATCTTCAAGTCGCTGGCCACCGCGAGCAGCAGCAGCGCGAAGCCCAGCGTACCGGCCGCGAGCACCGCGATCGAGGCCGGCTTCAGTGCGCCGACGTCGCGGCGGATCACGCGCAGCGGCGGCACCCGCGCGAGCTGCAGCACCGGCGGCAGCCCGAAGCCCAGCAGCAAGGTCAGCCCGACGCCGATGCCGAACAACGCCGGCCACGGCGTGGCCGCGGGCAATGCGGCATCGACCAGACCCGCGAGCAGCCAGACGAAGACATAGTGCACCGCGTAGCCCAGCGCCACGCCGGCCGCGCTGGCGAACAGCCCGACCAGGCCGAACTCGAGGATGTACTGCCACGCGATGCCCCGCTGCGGCAGGCCCAGCACGCGCAGCATCGCGCAGTCGTCGAGATGGCGGTTCGCGAAGTCGCGCGCCGCGATGCCCACGGCGACTGCGGCGAGCAGCGCGGCCAGCAGCGCGACCAGGTTCAGGAACTTGCCGGCACGGTCCAGCGTCTGGCGCATCTCGGGCCGGCCGGTCGCGAGCGACTCGATGCGCGCGCCGCGCACGCCGGCGGATTTGATGTGCGCCTCGGCCCATTCGGTGAACCGGCGCACCAGCTCGTCGTTGTTCGCGAGCGAGGCGACCGCGAGCCTGTAGGTCACGCGACTGGCCGGCTGGATCAGCCCGGTGGCCGGCAGATCGGCCGCGTTGAGCATCACGCGCGGCGCGAAGCTGGCAAAGCCGGTGCCGCGATCGGGCTCGATCAGGATCTGCTGGGCGATGCGCAGGGTCGCATCGCCCAGCAGCAGCGTATCGCCGATCTTCAGCCCCAGCGCCTCGAGCAGCGCCGGGTCGACCCAGACGCTGCCAGCCTCCGGCGCACCGGCGCGCTGCACCTCGGCCGTGCCGAGGCCGGCATTGACACGAACCTTGCCGCGCAGCGGATAGGCCCCGCTGACCGCCTTGACGCTGACCAGCTTGGAGGCACCGCCTTTTGCATCCGGCGCGCGGCCCATGCTCGGAAACGCCGCGGTCGATGCGGTCGCCAGGCCCAGCTCGCGGGCTTTGGCCTCGAACTCGGTCGGCGGCGGTTGGTCGGCCGCGACGATCGCATCGCCGCCCAGCAGCTGGCGGGCATCACGCGTCAGCCCGCCGTTGATCCGATCCGCGAAGAAGCCGACCGCGGTCAGCGCCGCGACCGCGAGCATCACCGCGACGACCAGCAGGCGCAACTCGCCGGCGCGGAAATCGCGTTGCATCTGGCGCCACGCGAGCGCGGCCCACGAGATCGAGACGGGCGACGAAGAGGCAACGGTAGTGGGCGCCGCTGGGGCGGCGATCTCGGGCATCGGCGAGCTCATGAAAGCGGAACTTACACGACTCCCCACGGGTCTGGACGCGGTGGGGTGATGCACGCCGGGCGAACGCTGCATGCAAGCCCCTCGAACGACAGCGCCCGATCGCGGTGCTGTAATGCCCCGCATGGACACCGCCACCTCTTCCCCGACCACGGCACTGCCTCCGATCTTCGTCTCGCACGGCTCGCCGATGATCGCGCTCGAGCCGGGCGCGGCCGGTGCCTTCATGCAGCGCCTGGGGCCGGCGATCGATGCCGCGTTCGGGCGGCCGAAGGCCATCCTCGCGGTCTCGGCGCATACCGCGGCCCGTGCGCCGGTGCTGCTGGCCGCGCCGCGCCATGCCGCGGTCTACGACTTCGGCGGCTTCGATCCCGAGCTCTAC
>DATEFR010000789.1:0-2612 GCA_035280545.1 Burkholderiaceae bacterium
ACGCCTGATCGCGCTGCTGCCCAGCCTGCTGCAGCGCCTGCGGGCCGGCATGGCGCTGGTGGCGCTCGCGCCCGGCGAACAGCAGACCGTGCTGGACGAGCTGATGGCCGTGCACACCGAGGCGTTGCGCCCCAGCACCACACGCGGCGGGGCGGCCGAGCTGACGCCCGCGCAGATCGTGCAACGCCTGCGCGACGAGATCGTGCCCGAGGCGGCGCCCGCGACGGCGTCGCAATCCTTCAGCGATTCGGTGATCGATCTCGCGTCGATGGAAACCGTGCCGGCCGAGCTGATGGTCGGCGATTCGGCCGGCGCGACGCTCGCCGACGACCCCTCGCAACGCGTCGATGCGCTGCGCGTCGCCGAGTACGCCCGGCTGTTCGTGCAGGGACACTGGCAGCGGGTGCAGCTGCTGTGGCGCAGCGAGCAGGGATCGTTCTTCGTGTTTGCCGGCGAAATCGCCGGCCGAACTCACTCGATCACGCGCCGCGCGCTCGAACGCCTGGCCGGCGCCGGGCTGCTGCAGCCATTGCAGTCCCGACCGCTGCTGCAGCGCGCGATCGACACGCTGAGCCGCGAGATCACACCCAGCTCCGCTGCGCACCCTCCGGGCTGAGCTCGCGCGCTATCTCCGCGGCGACGAACGCCGGCCGCTCGTGCACGATCCAGTGGGTCGCGCCGGGTACGCGCACCAACCGCATGCGGGGCACGAACGCGCCCAGTCCATCGATCAATGACGGCGGCAATGCGCTGTCGGCCTCGGCCCAGATCACCAGCGTCGGCACCTTCACGGTCACGAACTCCGGCGCGAACTCGAGCTTCATGATCGGGTCGTCCGGCGAAGTCGGCGGGCGCAGCGGCGAGGCGCGGTAGTAGTTGCAGCCGCCGGTCATACCGGCGCGCCAGACCGCCCGGTACTGCTCCTTTACCGCCGGCGTCAGCCAGCCGCCGCCCTGCACGCCGCTGATCGCTTCGGGCTCGGTCGCGCCCATGCGCTCGAACATGCCGAACAGACGGCGGAAGTCGTCTTCGACGAGCCGCGCTTCGGCCTCGGGGCGGCACAGGAAGTTCATGTACCCGCTGGCCGCCTGCTGTGCCGGGTTGTTCCGCAGCTCGCGCAGGAAGGTCGCCGGATGCGGCGAGTTGACGATGACCAGGCGCTTGAGCTTGTCGGCGCGTTGCACCGCGAAGTTCCACGCGACCGCGCCGCCCCAGTCGTGCGCGACCAGTGCCTCGAGCGGCGCGCCGTTCGGCAGCAGCTGCGCAACCAAGGCGTCGAGATCGGCCATCAGATGCTTGACTCGATACGCCTCGGGCTCGCGCGGACTCGACGACTTCTCGAAGCCGCGCAGATTCGGGGCGACGCAGCGGTACCCGCGCGCGCCGAAGTGCACCAGCAGTTCGTCCCAGACGAACGCCGCTTCCGGAAAGCCGTGCAGGAACAGCAGCACCGGCGCGTCGGCCGAGGCCGGACCGCTCGCACGGCAGCTCAGCGTGATGCCATGCGGCAGGGCCGCCTCGAAGGTCTCGATCATCGTCGTCTCCGTCTGCATCGTTCTGCCCGCGGCCTCGGGTGCCGCGTGATGTCGCCGCTGCAGTATCGAGGCGCGTGCCGCGCCGGCGCGTCACGCGCGGGACAGATCGGACGTCAACGTGTCGCCGAGTCGACCCAGCCCTGCAGCCAGCACGCCGCATCGTCGACGCCGGCCTTCTTCAACGCGGAAAACAGCAGCATGCCGAAATCGGCTTCGTCGGTCGCGCGCGCGCCCAGCACCTCCTGGGCGGACGCCAGCGCCGCATTCGACTCGGCGCGGTTGAGCTTGTCCGACTTGGTCAGCAGCACGAGCAGCTTGACTGCCCCATTGCCCAGTCGCGGCGCGACGAAATCCAGCAGCTGCTCGTCGAGCTCGGTGAAGCCCAGCCGCGCGTCCACCATCAGCACGACGCCCAGGAGATTGCGCCGCACCTCGAGGTAGTCGGCCATCACGCGCTGCCAGCGCAGTTTCGCGCCGCGTTCGACCGCCGCGTAGCCATAGCCCGGCAAATCGGCGAACAGCGCGTTCGGCGCCGTCTTCGCGCCCAGCTCGAACAGGTTGATGTGCTGCGTGCGGCCTGGCGTCTTCGATGCGAAGGCGAGGCGCTTTTGCTGCGTCAGCGTGTTGATCGCGGTCGACTTGCCGGCGTTGCTGCGACCGACGAATGCGATCTCCGGCAGCTCGCTGACCGGCAGTTGGTCCAGCTGGCTTGCGGTGGTGAGAAAACGCGCGGTGTGGGCCCAGGCCAGGGCGCGCTTGGCGTCGCTGGGCTCGTCGGTTTTTGCGGCCATGAAGTCGCTCAAAGCGCTCATTGTAAAATCACCGGGTTTTGCACAAGAAAACGCCTCACCCCATGAAGCTTGCTGCCCCCTTGCTGTCCCGCCTGCTGCTTGCCGCGATGCTTGCCACGACGGGCGCGTCGATCGCCGTCGCCGAGGAGGCCAAGCCTGCCGCTGCGGCTGCCAAGCCCGACCTGGCCAAGGGTGAAGCGACCTCGAAGAACGTCTGCGCGGCCTGCCACACGAGCGACGGCTCGCGCGGCAGCCCGGCCAACCCCATCATCCAGGGCCAGCACCC
>DATEFR010000790.1:0-8392 GCA_035280545.1 Burkholderiaceae bacterium
CGGCTTCGTGGTGGTGGCCGGTGCCTTGGTGATGACCCGTACGCCGGGCGTGGCGCCGGGCGCGTCGCAACCGGGCGCTGCAGCCACGGCGCCGGAAAGCCTCGCGCTCGCAGGCGCGGCGAGCGCACCACCGGCCATGCCCGCTGCGGTGGTGGCGCAGCAGCCTGCCGTCAGCGTGCCAGCCGAGCCGCAGACGATGGTCGCGAGCGGCAAGGTCATCCGTGATGCGCGGCTGGATCGTTATCTCGCGGCGCACAAACAGTTCGCCGGTACGTCGGCGCTGGGCGTTCCGTCGGGATTCCTGCGCGCCGCGACGTCGGAATCCGGCGATCGCTGATACCGTCCGTTCTGTCGTCATTCCGATTCGACGAATCGACCCTGGACCGACCCTCGAACCGATCACCCGACGTGCTGCTGCTGTCCCTGCCGTTGTTGTTGCTCTCCCCACGCCCGGCGATGTCGCTGCGCTCGATTCGCGCGCTGATCCTGGCCGGCACATCGCTGGCAGCGCTGTCGTTCGTGCCGTTCGCGCAGGCCGGGGAAAGTGCGCCCGCGCAAGCGCGCGACGTGCGCGCCTGGCTGCTGCGCATCCATGAAGCGGCCGGCCATCGCAACTTCCAGGGCACGTTCATCGTCAGTGGCGGCGGGGCTGTTTCGAGCGCCCGCATCGCGCACTATTGCGAAGGCAAGAACCAGTTCGAGCGCAGCGAGTCGCTCGACGGCCAGCCGCGCCGCGTGTTCCGCTACAACGACGTGGTCCACACCGTCTGGCCGGCGGCGCGCCTCGCGGTGGTCGAGCAGCGCGACTTGCTCAGCTCGTTCCCGGCGCTGCTGCAGGCCGGCGACGATCGCATCGGCGAGTTCTACGAAGTCCGCAGTCTCGCGCCGGATCGCGTCGCGGGGCACGATGCGAACGTGCTGCAGGTTCGGCCCAAGGACGGCTATCGCTACGGCTATCGCCTCTGGGCCGATCAAGCCTCCGGGCTGCTGCTGCGGGCCGATGTGATTGGCGAACGCGGCGACGTGCTCGAGACTTCGGCGTTCTCCGAGGTTTCGATCGACGTGAGGCCGCAGCCCGAGACCGTGCTGCAGCCGATGAAGAAGCTGGAGAAGCTCGAGGGCTACCGCATCGTGCGCCCGACCCTGACGTCGACCTCGCTGGAGGCCGAAGGCTGGACGCTGCGCGTCGGCGTGCCGGGCTTCCGCCAGGTGAGCTGCGTCAAGCGGCCGATCGAGGGAGCGTTGCCCGACGACCGCGAGCCCGGGGTGCCCGGCGCGAAGGAGCACACGTCGACGCCGGTGCTGCAGACGATTTTCTCCGACGGCCTGACCTACGTCTCGGTGTTCATCGAGCCGTTCGACCCGCAGCGCCACACGCACGCCATGTCGACCGCTGTCGGTCCGACGCAGACGCTGATGCAGCAGCAAGGCGACTGGTGGGTCACCGTGATCGGCGACGTGCCGCCCTCGACCCTGCGTCAGTTCGCCAAGGGTCTGGAGCGCAAAGGCAAATAGACGCCCGCCAGCAGCAGATCAAGTCATTCATCCTCCGGGAGGTTGTCAGAACCATGCAGATGCCACAAGGGCGGGTTGCCGCCATCGATTTCGCGCTGCGCCGCCGTCTTTGGCTGTGCGTGGTGACGCTCGGGCTCGCGGTGACGGGCGCGCTGTCGGCCGAACCGGTCCGCGCGCAGACGCTGCCCGACTTCACCGATCTGGTCGAGCGCGTCGGGCCGGCGGTCGTGAACATTCGCACCACCGAGCGGGCACGCGCGGGTCGCGGCACGAACCCCGAGATGGACGAGGACATGCTCGAGTTCTTCCGCCGCTTCGGCATCCCGATCCCGAACCGGCCGAATCCGAGCCCGCGCGGCCAGCAACAGCAGCCCGAGGCCGAGCCGCAGACGCGCGGCGTCGGCTCGGGCTTCATCCTCAGCGGCGACGGCTACGTGATGACCAATGCGCACGTCGTCGACGGTGCCGACGAGGTGATCGTCACGCTGACCGACAAGCGCGAGCTGAAGGCCAAGATCATCGGCGTCGACAAGCGCTCCGACGTCGCGCTCGTGAAAATCGAGGCGACCGGGCTGCCGTTCGTGCGCGTCGGCGATGTCGGCCGGCTCAAGGTCGGCGAGTGGGTGCTGGCGATCGGGTCGCCGTTCGGGCTGGACAACAGCGTCACCGCCGGCATCGTCAGCGCGAAGGCCCGCGACACCGGCGATCTGGTGCCCTTGATCCAGACCGACGTCGCGATCAACCCGGGCAACTCGGGCGGGCCTCTGATCAACATGCGCGGGGAAGTCGTCGGCATCAACTCGCAGATCTACAGCCGCTCGGGTGGCTACATGGGGATCTCGTTCGCGATCCCGATCGACGAGGCGATCCGCGTCTCCGATCAGTTGCGCACGGCCGGCCGCGTGATCCGCGGGCGCATCGGTGTCGCCATCGCCGATGTGGATGCGAAGGTCGCCGAGTCGATCGGCCTGGGCAAGGCGAACGGCGCGCTGGTGCGCAGCGTCGAAGCCGGCGGTCCGGCCGAGAAGGCCGGCGTCGAGCCGGGCGACATCGTCACGAAGGTCGACGGCAAGGTGATCGAGAAGACCTTCGATCTGCAGCGCAGCATCGCCGGGGTGAAGCCCGGCAACAAGGTCACGCTGCAGGTGTTTCGGCGCGGCGCCTATCGCGAACTGACGGTCACGGTGGTCGAGTTCGAAGCCGACCGCAACACGCGCACCGGCGAGCGCGAGAACACGCCGAAGACTCCGCCAGCCACGACCGTCAGCGGCCTGGGCCTCACCGTCGCCGATCTCACCGATTCGCAGAAGCGCGAGCTCAAGGTCAAGAACGGCGTGCGCATCGAGAGTGTCGAAGGTGCGGCGGCGCGTGCCGGCCTGCGCGAAGGCGACGTGCTGCTGCAGATCGAGAACACCGAAATCACGAGCACGAAGCAGTTCGAAGGCTTGGTGGGCAAGCTCGACAAGGCCAAGCCCGCGACCGCGCTGGTGCGGCGCGGCGACACGGTCAACTTCGTGATCATCCGGCCGGCGCGCTGAACGGGTGCCCGAGATCTCGCCCAAAGGTCGCCGGCGCCAAGTGCGGCGGCGGGTCTTTCCGTATCGCGGGAGTGGATGGGGTGGGCGGCGACCGGATCAACGGAGCGCAACGGGCTCGACGATTCGCAACCAGGATGTTAGTTGTCACTGACATTCAATTGGGCAGGGCCGATTGTGGTGGTGGACCGCTACAATCGACGCTGCGCGCAGGCGGTTTTAGCCAGTTTTGGCAACGAAGCAGGGGCAACGTAACAATCCCCAGCCCGTCCACAAGGCATTGTGGAAAAACTGTGGATGATTTTTGCTGTTGGTCGCCTGCAACGACGAGAAATCGAGCACTGGCGCGGTTTTCAGCGAGGTCGTTTTGACTACAATGAAAGCCCAACAAGCAGTTGCCATACGTTTTGTTGGAAGGCGCGTCACCGTTTCGACGCGCCTTTTTTTATGTCCCGTTCGTTGATGGATCACATCCGGAATTTTTCGATCATTGCGCACATCGACCACGGCAAGAGCACGTTGGCCGATCGTTTGATCCAACGCTGCGGCGGCTTGAGCGATCGTGAGATGGAAGCGCAGGTCCTCGACTCGATGGACATCGAGCGCGAGCGCGGCATCACGATCAAGGCGCAGACCGCGGCGCTGCAATACACCGCACGCGACGGCAAGACGTACAACCTGAATCTGATCGACACGCCCGGCCACGTCGACTTCTCGTATGAAGTGAGTCGTTCGCTGTCGGCCTGCGAGGGGGCGTTGCTGGTCGTCGACGCGAGCCAGGGCGTCGAAGCGCAGACCGTCGCGAACTGCTACACCGCGCTGGATCTCGGCGTCGAAGTCGTGCCGGTGCTGAACAAGATGGACCTGCCGCAGGCGGATCCGGCACGCGCGAAGGAAGAAATCGAGGACGTCATCGGCATAGACGCGACCGACGCGATCCCGTGCAGCGCGAAAACCGGCGAGGGAATCGACGACATCCTCGAGGCCGTGATCGAGCGCATGCCGGCCCCGCGCGGCAAAGCGGCGGCGCCGCTGCGCGCGATGATCATCGACTCGTGGTTCGACAATTACGTCGGTGTCGTGATGCTGGTGCGGGTGGTCGACGGCTCGTTGTCCAAGGGCGAGCGCATCCGCCTGATGGCCAGCGACGCGGTCTACGGTGCCGAGCAGCTGGGCGTGTTCACGCCCAAGTCGGTGGCGCGCGAGACGCTGTCGGCCGGGGAGGTCGGCTTCGTGATCGCCGGCATCAAGGAGCTGCAGGCCGCGAAGGTCGGCGACACCATCACGCTCGAGAAGAAGCTGCCGAACAACCTCGGTGCTGCGAGCGAGCCGCTGCCGGGCTTCAAGGAAATCCAGCCACAGGTCTTCGCTGGCCTGTACCCGACCGAGGCGAGCGAGTACGACCAGCTGCGCGATGCGCTCGAGAAGCTCAAGCTCAACGACAGCTCGCTGCGTTACGAGCCGGAAGTCAGCCAGGCGCTGGGCTTCGGCTTCCGCTGCGGCTTTCTCGGCCTGCTGCACATGGAAATCGTGCAGGAACGCCTGGAGCGCGAGTTCGACCAGGACCTGATCACGACCGCGCCATCGGTCGTCTACGAGGTCGAACTCGGCAACGGCGAGGTGATCCAGGTCGAGAACCCGTCGAAGATGCCCGACCAGGGCCGCATCGCCGAAATCCGCGAGCCCATCGTCACCGTGCACCTGTACATGCCGCAGGATTACGTCGGCCCGGTGATGACGCTGGCGAACCAGAAGCGCGGCGTGCAGCTGAACATGGCCTACCACGGTCGGCAGGTCATGCTGACCTACGAGATGCCGCTGGCCGAGATCGTGCTCGACTTCTTCGACAAGCTGAAAAGCGTGTCGCGCGGCTACGCGTCGATGGACTACGAGTTCAAGGAATACCGCGCAGCCGACGTCGTCAAGGTCGACATCCTGCTCAACGGCGACAAGGTCGATGCGCTGTCCATCATCGTGCACCGCAGCCAGAGCCAGTACCGCAGCCGTGCCGTCGTCAGCAAGATGCGCGAGCTGATTTCGCGCCAGCAGTACGACGTGGCGGTGCAGGCCGCGATCGGGGCCAACATCATCGCGCGTGAGACAATCAAGGCGCTGCGCAAGAACGTGATCGCCAAGTGTTATGGCGGTGACATCACCCGCAAGCGCAAGCTACTCGAGAAGCAGAAGGCGGGCAAGAAGCGCATGAAGCAGATCGGCACCGTCGAGGTGCCGCAGGAGGCGTTTCTCGCCATCCTCCAGGTGGAAGACTGAGTCTGCGACGACCGAAAAGACCAGCAGAAAGACCAAACGACTGATGGGTGCACTGACCGGATTGCTGTATGCCTTGCTCGCGATCTTTCTCGGCGGCTGGTACTTCGGCAAGTGGAGCGGCAACTTCTCGCTGCTGTTGCTGATCCTGACGATCGTCACGTTCGCCTACTGGCTGGCGGAACGCTTCCACTTCAAGCCGCAGCGCGTCGGGGCGGCGGTTCAGCTCGAGCAGCAGGACGTTGCCCGGCGCGAAAAACTCGCGAGCCAAGGCATCACGAAGGTCGATACCGACGTCGCCCGCGCCCGCGAGACGCTGCTGATGCAGCCGTGGTGGCTGGATTGGACGGCGGGGCTGTTCCCGGTGATCCTCGTCGTCTTCCTGCTGCGCTCGTTCCTGTTCGAGCCGTTCAAGATTCCGAGCGGCTCGATGAAGCCGACGCTGCTGATCGGCGATCTGATCCTCGTGAACAAGTACCACTACGGGATACGGCTGCCGGTGCTGAACAAGAAGGTCATCGCGAACCACGATCCGCAGCGTGGCGACGTGATGGTTTTCCGGTATCCGAAGGATCCGAGCACCGACTACATCAAGCGCGTTGTCGGCGTCCCGGGCGACGAGATCGAGTTCCGCGACCAGCGCCTGTACGTGAACGGCAAGGCGGCACCGCTGAGCCCGCTGCCGCCGCCCGGCTTCTACGACGAGGACATCCGGCGCTACGTGCCCGAGGCGATCGAAAAGCTGGGCGAGGTCGAGCACCATGTGCTGGTCGACCCGAAGCTGCAGCCGATTTACCGCAACGAGACCTTTCCCTTTCGCGAGAACTGCCGCTACAGTGCCGAGGCGGTGGCTTGCAAGGTGCCGCCCGGACACTATTTCATGATGGGCGACAACCGCGACAACTCGGAAGATTCGCGCTGGTGGGGATTCGTCCCGGACGAAAACATCGTCGGCAAGGCATTCTTCGTGTGGATGAATTTCGGCAACCTAAAACGAGTCGGCTCGTTCCAGTGAGGAGAACGCAGGTTATGACGACCGGATATCACGGGGGGCGGCGGGCTCAGCGCGGCGTCACGCTGTTCGGGTTGATGTTCTGGGCCATCGTCGTCGGCTTTGCCGCGTTGATCGTCATGAAGGTGCTGCCCACGCTGAACGAGTACTTCACGATCCAGAAGGCGGTGAACAAGATTGCGCACGAGGGCGGCTCGACCGTCCCCGAGATCCGCAACGCCTTCGAGCGGACCAAGGACATCGAATATTCGATCCAATCGATTTCGGCCAAGGATCTGAACATCACCAAAGAAAACGAGAAGGTCGTGATCACCTTCGCGTACGACAAAGAGATCGAGCTGATGAAGCCGGTCTATCTGTTGATCAAGTACGAGGGGCGCTCGAAATAAGAAGGCTCGTGAGCCCGGACCTCCTGCGCCCCGCCTATCGGATGATTGATTTGCCATGGATGACAGCCGGCTGGATACCCTGCAGCGGCGCATCGGCCACCGTTTCGGCGACCCGCGTCTGCTCACTCGCGCACTGACCCACCGCAGCTTCGGCGCCGACCACAACGAGCGCCTCGAGTTTCTCGGCGATGCAGTGCTGAGCCTTGCGATCTCGCATCTCCTGTTCGAGCGCTTCGGCGGCTCCGACGAGGGCGACCTGACTCGCGTGCGCGCCCACCTGGTGCGCGAAGACAGCCTGCACAAGGCCGCCTTGCAGCTCGCGCTGCCGGAGGTGCTGAATCTGGGTGAGGGCGAGGCGCGCGGCGGTGGCGCACAGCGCGCCTCCATCCTCGCCGATGCGCTCGAGGCACTGATCGGTGCGACCTTCCTCGACGGCGGTTTCGACGCCGCGCGTGCCCTCGTCAAAGGCCTGTTCGGCGAGGTCATCGCGACGACCGATGCCGGCAGCTGGAGCAAGGACGCGAAGACCGAGTTGCAGGAGTGGCTGCAGGCGCGCCGCCTGCCGGTGCCGGCATACCGCATCCTCGCGACCCGCGGCCAGGCGCACGCACAGACCTTCGAGGTCGAGTGCGCGGTGCCGGCGCTGAGCCTGACCGAATCCGGCGAAGGCCGCTCGCGCCGCGTCGCCGAGCAGGAAGCGGCGCGTCGCATGCTCGATGCGCTGAAGGCCAGCGACAAGCCCGGCAGCGCGCTGCAGTCTTGACGATGTCCGACCCTGCCGCCGCGGCGCATCCGGAATCCGACGCTGAGGCCGAAGCGCCGCAGCGCTGCGGCCTCGTGGCCATCGTCGGCCGGCCCAACGTCGGCAAGTCGACGCTGCTCAACGCGCTGGTCGGCCAGAAGGTCAGCATCACCTCGGCGAAGGCGCAGACGACGCGGCATCGCATCACCGGCATCCGCACCGTCGACCACTCGCAGTTCGTGTTCGTCGACACGCCCGGTTTCCAGACGCGCCACAGCGCCGCGTTGAACCGCACCCTGAACCGCACGGTTCAGGGCGTGCTGACGGACGTCGACGTCGTGCTGTTCGTCGTCGAGGCCGGGCGCTTCGGGCTGGACGACGCGAAGGTGCTCGCGCTGGTCCAGAACGAGGCGATGAAGGACAAGCCGGTGTTCCTGATCGCGAACAAGCTCGACATGGTGCAGCGCCGCGCCGAGCTGGCCCCGTGGCTGAAGGCGATGCAGGAGCGCCATGCGTTCGCCGAGTTCGTGCCGCTGTCGGCCAAGCGCGAAGCCGACGTGCAACGCCTGTTCCGCATCGTCGAGCCGTATCTGCCCGAGCAGCCATGGTTCTACGACGAGGATGCGCTGACCGACCGCAGCGAGCGTTTCCTCGCCAGCGAAATCATCCGCGAGAAGCTGTTCCGGCTGACCGGCGACGAGTTGCCGTACACCTCGACCGTGCTGATCGACAAATTCGAGGAAGAGGGTGACCTGCGCCGGATCAGCGCCACCATCGTCGTCGAGCGCGACGCGCACAAGGGCATGGTGATCGGCAACGGCGGCGAGCGCCTCAAGCGCATAGGCTCGGATGCGCGACAGGAACTGGAATCCCTGGTGCAGGGCAAGGTGTTCCTCGAGCTCTGGGTCAAGGTACGGTCGGGCTGGGCCGA
>DATEFR010000791.1:0-12994 GCA_035280545.1 Burkholderiaceae bacterium
CAACGAGATCAAGCGCACCGCCGAGCAGTTGCAGGTCGAGATCGTCGAGCGCAAGCGCGCGGCCGACGAGCTGCGCGTGGCCAACGACACGCTGGAGGAGCGCGTCAAGCTGCGCACCGCCGAGCTGCACGAGATCATCGAAGGGCTGGAGAGCTTCAACCGCAGCGTGTCGCACGACCTGCGCGGGCCGCTCGGCGGCATCGCCGGCGCGGCACGCCTGGCGCGCGAGTACATCGCCGAGCGCGACCACGAGAAGGCCGATCGTTTCCTGCAGATGGTGGTCGCGCAGGCCGACATCACCGGGCGCATGGTCGACGCGCTGCTGGCGCTGGCCCGCACCAGCGACGTGAGCCTGCAGCGCCAGCGGGTCGACATGGACGCGCTGGTGCGCGAGGTGATCGAGTCCATGCAGCGGGCCCTGCCGCAGCCGCCGCAGCCGCCGCTGCCTGTCGTGGTGTCGGGGCCTCTGCCCGAGGCCGATGTCGATCCCGACCTGGCGCGGCAGGTGTTCGTGAACCTGATCGGCAACGGGTTGAAGTTCGCTGCGCGTGTCCCGCAGCCCCGGGTCGAAGTGGGTGTCGGCGGCCCGCCGGATCGTCCGGCGTTCTTCGTGCGCGACAACGGCGTGGGCTTCGATGGGGCCAAGGCCCATCGCCTGTTCAAGCCGTTCAGCCGGCTGCACGGGTCGCGCTTCGCGGGCTCCGGTGTCGGCCTGTCCATCGTCAAGCGCATCGTCGACCGGCACGGCGGCAACGTCTGGGTCGAGAGCGAGCCCGAGCGCGGGGCGACGTTCTGGTTCGACCTCGGCCCGTCGTCCCGGGGAGCCGATCATGAATCCGCGCGCGCCCGACCCGAGTGATGCGGCCCGCGCGCCGGCCGGGGTGACGCTGCATGCGTTCCTCACACGGCTGATCTGGTGGTGCATGGGGCCGCTGGTGCTGCTGGCGGCGTATCTGGCGATCGACCGCGTCGGCCAGGTGCGCAACGAACGCGGCATCGAAGTCGCCAACGTGGCCAAGGTGCTCGCCGCTTCGGTCGACCAGGAGCTGAACGCCCGCATCGGCGCGCTGACCGTGCTGGCCGCGTCGCCGCTGCTGGACGACGCGGCGCGCTGGAAGGACCTCTATCAGGAGGCGCAGGGCTTCCGCCAGAGCTTCGGCAGTCACGTCATCCTCGCGGACCTGCGGATGCAGATGCGGTTCAACACGCGGGTGCCGTATGGCACGCCGCTGCCGCCGTTGCCGCGGCCCAAAGGCCGCGCCGCGGCGCCGCTCGCGGCGGAAACGGGGCGCCCCGCGGTCGGCGACTCGTTCCAGGGGCCCGTCGCCAACGAGCGGCTGATTGCGGTGGCCGTGCCGGCCGTGCGCGACGGCAAGACGGTCGCGCTGCTGCTGACGGTCTTCGAGGTTCGCCAGTTCCAGAAGCACCTCGAGCAGATCGCGTTGCCGCCCGGTTGGTCGCTGGCCCTGCTCGACGGCAACGGCGAGCCGATTGCGCGGCGCACACCGGAGGACTTCAAGCCGGCCGAGGATGTGGACGCCAGCGCGCGGGTCGTCGTGAAGTCCAAGGCCTCGCCGTGGTCGGTGGTGGTCGAAGTGCCGCGCGACCTCTATCGCGAGCCGCTGCTGCAAGCCGGGGCCGCGCTGGCGCTCGCCGTGCTGGGGGCCACGGGGGCCGGTGTCGTGGGCGGCGTGCTCGCGGGCCGTCGATTGGGAAGCTCGGTGGCATCGCTGGCGCGGGCGCCGGCGCCGGGAACGCGGCCGCCGGACATCGTCGAAATCGCCGCGGTGCGCCGTTGGCTCGACCAGGCGGCACGCGAGCGCGAGTCCGCCGAGGCCACCTTGCTGATCAGCGAGCAGCGCCTGCGCCGTCTCTTCTACGAAGCTCCGTTGCCGCAGATGCTGGTCGCGAAGAGCGGCGTGACGGTCGATCTCAACGCGCGCTTCGTGCAGGTCTTCGGCTACGGCCTCGAGGACATGCCCACCTTGGCCGACTGGTGGGCGCGCGCTTATCCCGACCCGGCCTACCGGCGCTCGGCGAGCGCCGTCTGGAACGCCGCCATCGCGCAGGACGGCGACCATGCGCCGACCGGCATCGAACCGAGCGAGCGCCGCATCGTCTGCAAGGACGGCACGGTGCGCACGATGGTCGTCTCGGGCATCGGCATCGGCGAGAACGTCCTGTTCGCCTACTTCGACGTGACCGAGCGCAAGGCGGCGGAGGAGGCGGCGCGCCAAAGCGCGGTGCTCTACCAGCACACGCTGGACAACATGCTGGAAGGCTGCCAGATCATCGACTTCGACTGGCGCTATCGCTACATCAACGCGGCCGGCGCGCAGCAGCACGGGCAGCCTTCGCAGTCGCTGATCGGCCGCACGGTAACCGAGGTGTATCCGGGCGTCGAGGCGACCGAGGTCCATGCCAAGCTCAGCCGCTGCATGGAAGAGCGGATCGCCGAGCACGGCGAGATCGAATTCGTGTTCCCGGACGGCCGGCGGTGCTGGTTCGACCTGAACGTGCAGCCGGCGCCGCAGGGGATCGCCGTCTTCAGCGTCGACATCACCGAGCGCAAGCGGGTGCAGGAGGTCCGCCAGCGCATGACCGCGATCGTCCAGTCGTCCGACGACGCGATCGTCAGCAGCACGACCGAGGGCGTGGTCACGAGCTGGAACCACGGCGCCGAGCGCATGTTCGGCATCGCGGCGCGCGAGGCGATCGGCAAGCCGGTCCGCGAGGTCATACGGGCCGAGGACGACGAGGCGGCGCGCCTGCCGGAGCGCCGGGTCTTCCGCCCGCGCCAGGACGCGAGCCAGATCGGCGCCGAAGAGATCGTCCGCCTGCACAAGGACGGCCGGCCGATCACGCTGTCGGTCGTGACCGGCGTGATCCGCGACGACTCGGGCGCGATCTCCGAGCTCGCCGCGATCATGCGCGACATCACGCCGGCGCGCCAGCGCGATGCCGAGCTGCGCAGGTTGGTGGCCGAACAGGCCGAGCGCGAACGCCTGCTGCGCGACCTGACCGAGCGGCTGCGCACCCTGCGCGAGGAAGAGTGCATGCGCATCTCGCGCGAGGTCCACGACGGGCTCGGGCAGCTGCTGACCTGCTTGAAGATGGAGATGCGCTGGCTCAGCCGCAAGCTGGCCGCGGGCGCATCGGCGCAGGATCTGTCGGCCAAGCTCGGCGAGGCCGAGGCGCTCGTCGACCAGACGGTCGCCTCGGTGCAGCAGATCGCGGTCGAGCTGCGCCCCAGCGCACTCGATGCGCTGGGCCTGGCGGCGGCCATCCGCGACGAGGTGCGCCGCTTCGGCACGCGAACCGGCGTCATGACGGTCGTCGAGACCAGCACGTCCTCGTCCCCGGGGGCGGCGATCGAAACGGCGCTGTTCCGCATCCTGCAGGAGCTGCTGACGAACATTGCCCGCCATGCCCAGGCCACCTCGCTGAGCATCACGCTGACGGAAGAGGAGGGCGCCTGGGTCCTGCGCGTTCGCGACAACGGCATCGGCATCCCGGCCGACATGGCGCGGCGCGGAACGTCGCTGGGGCTGCTGGGCATGACCGAGCGGGCCGCCGCGATCGGCGGCACCTGCCGCGTGGAACGCGCCCCGAACGGCGGCACGATCGCAACCGTCAGGGTCCCCCATCCCGTCGCAGCAGAGGACCGGCATGCGGTACGTACTGATAGCTGACGACCACGCGGTGACGCGCCACGGGATCCGCGAGATCCTGCGCGAAGCATTCGACGGCGTTCAGGTCGTCGGCGTCGGGGACGGCGACGCGGCGCTGACGCAGCTGCCGCTGCAGCCGTGGGACCTGATCCTGCTCGACGTGATGATGCCGGGCCCGAGCATCCTGGAGGTGCTGCGCCGCATCCGCGAGCTCAACCCGACCGTGCCGGTGCTCGTGCTGACGGCCAGCGGCGAGATCGAATACGTCATCGAGGCGATGAAGGCCGGCGCCAACGGCCTGGTCCACAAGCACCGCGCCGTCGACGACCTGCTCGAGGCCGTGGCGCGCATCGCCGATGGCGGAACCTACCTGCACGCGGACACCGCCGCGGAGATTGCCAAGGCGCTGCACGCGCGCAAACCCACGCTGCCGCATCACGACCTGTCCGAACGCGAGCTCGAGGTGTTCCGGCGCATCGCGCTGGGCCGCGCGATCAAGGAGATCGGCTTCGATCTCGGGCTCAGCGAAAAGACGGTGGCGACCTATCTCGCACGGATCCGCGAGAAGACCGGTCTCACCAGCCACGTGGAGATCGCCCGCTACGCCTTGAAGAACGGGCTCGTCGATTGACCAAGCGGACGCCGCGGATCCGGCTCCGCCGGTCCGCTGGGGTCGCCCCCTCGAGGGGGAGCGCCGAAGGCGCTGCGGGGGTGGGCCCATGTAGGCAAATTGCTGACATGTGGCGGGCGCAATGACGGACAGCGGCATCGATCGGCCGATGGCACGCTCTGCACCATGGAACAAACGCACGCACGGCCCAGGTTTCTCGTGGCCGACGACATGCCCGCCATCGCGAGCCTGGTCAGCGAACTACTGCTCGAAGCCGGCGCCGAGGTCGTCGGCCAGGCGTTCGACGGGGCCGAGGCCTTGCAGATGTTCAACGACTTCAAGCCGGACGGCGTGGTGCTCGACATCGAGATGCCCGAGATGAACGGCTTCCGGGTGCTGCAGGAGATCCGTGCGCGGGAAGGCGAGACGCGCTGCCTCGCGATCGTCCTGACGGCGCATCACGAACACTCGATGCGCGAGCAGGCCTATGCGTCCGGTGCCGATCACTTTCTGCACAAGTCGACGGAGCTCGAGCGGCTTCTGAAGATCGTCCCCGACTTCGCCGACCGGCACGGCAAGTAAGCCCGGTCGTGTAGTCAAAGGACCGACAGCGCTCAGCACTCCGCCGACTGTCGCGCAAGTCGGCTCTTGACGATAGTCACGACACGCCATCGCGTTCGATCAACCACGGGAGGACAGCGGCATGTATGGTCTCGTCAATCAGGCAGTCGAAGACTTCGTCCGGCAAGGGTTCGGCGATGCCGCGTGGAAGCAGATTCGCGACAACGCGGGTCTCCAGGTCGAGATGTTCGTCTCGATGGACAACTATCCCGACGACGTCACCTACAAGCTCGTGCAGGCCGCCACCGAGGTGCTGAACCTGGATGCCGCGCGCATCCTCGAGGCCTTCGGTGAGCACTGGGTGCTGTACACGGCGCAAGAGGGCTACGGGCAGATGCTCTCGATGTTCGGTTCCGATCTCGAATCGTTCCTGCTCAACCTGGACAACCTGCACAGCCATGTCGGGCTGACGTTCCCGTCGCTGCGGCCGCCGTCGTTCTCGGTGGAGCGCCTCGAGGGCGGCGAGGGGCTGCTGCTGCACTACCGCAGCCAGCGCACCGGGCTGGGCCCGATGGTGATCGGCTTGCTGAAGGGATTGGGGCGCCGCTTCTCGCAGGAGATCACGGTGCGCCAGACGGCCTTTCGCGGTCTCGACGACCACGACGTCTTCCGTATCGACTACGCCGGGGCTGCGGCCGGATCGCCCGCGTCATGATCGCCGCCCCTGCGTTGAACTTGTCGCCGCAAGAGTTCGCTGCAGCGTTCCCGTTCCACATCGTCCTCGACGATGAGTTTCGTGTGCTTCAGACGGGTGCGGTGCTGCGCCGTCTGTGTCCCGAGTTGACCGAGGGCATCGTGCTCTGCGACCACTTCGCTCTCGAGCGCCCGGTCCTGCAGCGCATGGACTTCGATGCGGTGCAACGGCATCGCAAGTCGCTGTTCGTGCTGCGTCACAAGGGCGGGGCGCTGAAGCTGCGCGGCGAGATCGTCGTGCAAGGCCGCCACCTGTACTACCTCGGGTCGCCCTGGGTCACCGGCATGACCGACGTGCAGCAGCTCGGGCTGTCGCTCAACGACTTCGCGGTGCACGATCCGGCCGTCGACCTGCTGTTCCTGCTGCAGACGAAGAACAAGGCCCTGGCCGATCTGCAGGAGCTGTCGCAGCGGCTGAAGGAGCAGAAGGACAACCTGAAGGCCGCGATGCTGGCGACCGAGGTCGCCGAGCAGGCCAGCCGCACGAAGAGCGAGTTCCTCGCGGTGATGAGCCACGAGATCCGCACGCCGCTGAACGGCGTGCTGGGCATGCTCGAGTACCTGCTGGCCGACAAGCTGTCGGCGGGCCAGCGCGATTGCGCCGAGACGGCGTCGCGCAGCGGCCGGGCCCTGCTGGGCATCATCGACGACATCCTGGACTTCTCCAAGGTCGAAGCCGGCAAGCTCGAGCTGGAGAGCATCGACTTCAGCCTGCGCCGCGCGGTCGACGACGCGATCGAGCTGCTGGCCTACCAGGCGCGCGAAAAGGGACTGGCGCTGCACCTGGACATCGCGCCCGGCGTGCCCGATGCCCTGAACGGCGACCCCACGCGCATCCGCCAGATCCTGGTCAACTACGTCGGCAACGCGATCAAGTTCTCGCACGCCGGCCGGATCTGCGTGCGCTGCGCGGTGACCGACGAGACCGATACGCACACGACGCTCAAGATCGAAGTCCAGGACACCGGCATCGGGATCGACGCGGCCGCGCAGCGCACGCTGTTCGAGCCTTTCACCCAGGCCGATGCCTCGACGACGCGGCGCTACAAGGGCACCGGGCTGGGGCTGGCGATCTGCAAGAAGCTCGCCGGCCTGATGGGCGGCGAGGTCGGCATGCGCAGCGAAGTCGGGTGCGGCAGCACGTTCTGGTTCACCGCGCGGCTGCGCAACGGCGCCTCGGACGAACCGGTTCCGCGCTGCGGCGCGGGCCTGCCGCAGGCCTTCAGCGGCCACCTGCTGATCTGCGAGGACGACCCGGTCAACCAGCTGGTCGCGAAGCTGCACCTCAACGCGCTGGGGTTCACGGTCGACGTGGTCGACGACGGCGCCGCGGCCGTCGCCGCCACCGCGCGCCAGCACTACGACCTGGCGATGATGGACATGCTGCTGCCCGACATGGACGGGCTGGCCGCGTGCCGCGCGATCCGCGCGCAGCGCCACGAAGGCGGCCGCCTGCCCATCGTCATCTGGACCGCCAGCATGCTGGGCGTGGACTACGCACGGGCGATGGAGGCGGGCGCCGACGCCGTGCTCGGCAAGCCGTTCGAGATGGACGCGCTGAAGCAGACCTTGTCCCGATTTCTGGTCGCGCGCGAAGCGCCGCCAGTCCACTCGACCTTTTGAGAGGAGTAAGCGATGAACATGCCCACCGATGCACGCCAGCTGTACGACCAGACCGCGACCAACTGGTCGCGGCAGCAACCCACTTCGCTCTCGGACTACACCGCCCGCCCGCGGGTGATCGCGATGTGCGAGCCGCTGGAAGGCAAGAAGGTTCTCGATCTGGGCTGCGGCGAAGGGTACGTCAGCCGCATGCTGCGCAACCGCGGCGCACATGTCATCGGGCTCGATGTTTCCGAACGCATGATCGCGCTGGCGCGCCAGGCCGAGGAGGCGCGGCCTCTGGGCATACGCTACGACACGGCCGACGCGGTCACGGCCGATCTCGGCGATGCCAGCGTCGACCTGGTCGTGGCGGTGTTCCTGTTCAACTACCTCGACGTCGAGCGCATGCGCAAGACCATGCGCAACGTGCACCGCATGTTGCGGCCCGGCGGCCATTTCGTGTTCGCGGTGCCGCATCCGGCCTTCGCGTTCATGCGCGAAGCGGCGCCGCCGTTCTATTTCGGCGTCGGCGCTGCCGGTTATTTCAGCGCGCGCGACAGCCTGTTCAGCGGCCGGATCTGGAAGCGCGATGGCAGCGCGCTCGACGTGCAACTCGTGCACAAGACCTTCGAAGACTATTTCGAAGGGCTGCGCGCGGCGGGCTTCACCGCGATGCCCAGCGTGAACGAGCTCGCGGTCACGCGCGACATGATCGATCTCGACGAGGGCTTCTTCGGCCCGCTCTACGACCTTCCTCTGCACCTGGCCGTCAAGGTCGCCCGTGCCTGAGGCCTTCCCGTCCGACTCACTTCGAGGTTAGCGCCCCATGAAATCGCTTCAATCCGAAATCGGCAACCTGGCTGCAGATGCGCCCACGCGTTTCAGGCAGATCGCGCAAGCGCATCCGCTGTGGCGCCATCCGTTCGTCGAGCGCTGTCGTGCCGGCCAGCTCACGCTGCCGCAGGTGCGCGTGCTGGGCGCGCAGATGTACAAGTTCTGCCACCAGTTCCCGAGCTTTCTGGCGATGGCGCTGGCGTCGTGCCCGCAGGAGGACGCGCGCCTGGTGATCGGCGAGAACCTGTGGGAGGAGCTGGGCGAGGGCGATCCGCTGCGCGCCCACGCGGCGCTGTTCCGGCGCTTCACGCGCGCGCTGGGCATCGCGGACGAGCAACTGCTGGCCATTCCCGCGCAGCCCGAGACCTCGGCGCTGATCCACACGTATCGCAACCTGAGCGACTGGTTCGGGCTGCTGGGCATCCTCGGGGCGTTGTGCTACGCGTCGGAAGGCATCGTCGCGGCGTTGTACACGCACATACAGTCGGGGCTGCTGCAGGCCGCGCCGTTCGACAAGGACGCGCTGATGTTCTTCGAGGTGCACATCCACGTCGACGATGGGCATGCCGACAAGCTCGAGTCCGTGCTGCTGCCGATGCTGCGCGGCCCGCGCGAGGAGCGCCTGGTCGAGCAGGCGATCCGCAGCGCGATGGATGCGCGCTGCCGGTTCTTCGATGGCGTGCTGCGCGAAGCCGAACGCCACGATGCCGACGACGTGGCCGTGATCTGCTGAGGGCGCCGGATGGATCCGCTTCCCGATTGGCTGCATGGATTGTTCGCGGTGCTGCCGACGCCGATGATGGCGGACGGCCGCCTCGACCTGGAGAGCCTGGACCGCCTGGTCGACTACTACCTGGAGCGCGGCGCCGTCGGGCTGGTGCCCGCCAGCATCGCCGGCGAAGGCGATCTGCTCGACGAGGACGAGCGCCGGTGCGTCGTCGAGCGCGTCGTGCGCCGTTCGGCGGAACGCGCGCCCATCGTCGTCGGCGTGCTGGACGATGGCCTGGCCCACGCGCTGGCCCAGGCGCGCGCCGCGGCCGAATGCGGTGCGAGCGGCCTGCTGGTCAAGCCGCCGGTGGGGTGCGATGCGCAGGCCGTGATCGCGCATGTCGGCGCGATCGCGGAAGCGCTGCGCCTGCCCATCATCCTGCTCGACAACCCGGTGTTCGGCGCCGCGTTGCCGCCCGGGCTGGTGCAGGCGCTGGTCGACGGTGTGCCCGAGGTCTGCGGCATCAAGCTGGAGGAAGAGCCCACGCCCGACAAGATGGCGCTGCTGCGTGCGCTGCTCGGGCATAGGATCCGCATCTTCGGCGGGCTGGGCGGCGTCCACGGCCTGCCCGAGCTCGAGGCGGGCGCGGACGGGTTCTTCACCGGCTACCCGTATCCCGAGCACCTCGTCGAGATGATCGCGTGCGCACGCCGAGGCGACCGTGCCGCCGCCGCGGCCCTCTACGAAACGCTGCTGCCGATCGCGACCCTGGAACGCCAGTGCCCGGCCGAGATGATCGGCTTGCGCAAGCGGATTCTGTGCGACCGCGGCGTGCTGCGCGATGCCGCGGTCAGGCCGCGTCACTTGCGGGCGCTGACCCGCCAGACCGTGTTCCCGACGTCGTCGGCGACCAGCAGTGCGCCGCGCTTGTCCAGCGCGATGCCCACCGGGCGCCCGTAGGCATCGTCGCCGTCGGCGCTGAGGAAGCCGGTCAGCACGTCGATCGGCATGCCCGACGGCTGGCCGTTGGCAAACGGCACGAACACGACCTTGTAGCCGGACGGCGGCTTGCGGTTCCACGAACCGTGCTCGCCGATGAACATGCCGTTCGCGAACGGCGCCGGCAGGGCCGTGGCTTCGGCGACCGCGAGGCCCAGCGCCGCGACGTGCGAACCCAGCGCATAGTCGGGTTCCAGGGCCTTGGCCACCAGGTCGGAGCGCGGCGGCGTTGCGCGTGCATCGACATGCTGCCCGTAGTAGCTGTAGGGCCAGCCGTAGAAGCCGCCCTCGGTCACCGAGGTGAGGTAGTCCGGCACCAGGTCGTTGCCGAGCTCGTCGCGCTCGTTGCCCACGGCCCACAACGCGCCGGTGCGCGGCTCCCAGGCCATGCCGTTGACGTTGCGCAGGCCGGTCGCGAAGAGTCGCTTGGCGCCGGTCTTCGCATCGATCTCCCAGATCGCCGCGCGCCCTTCCTCGTTGGCGATGCCGTTCTCGGCGACGTTGCTGTTGGAGCCGACGGTGGCATACAGCTTCGTGCCGTCGCGGCTCGCGATCAGGCTCTTGGTCCAGTGGTGATTGATCGTCCCGGCCGGCAGGTCGGTCAGCTTGGTGCCGGCGGCCGTGATCCGGGTGTCGCCCGCCCGGTGCGGATAGCGCATCACCGCGTCGGTGTTGGCGACGTAGAACGTGTCGCCGACCAGCGCCATGCCGAACGGCGAGTGCAGCTGCTCGAGGAACACCGTCTGGACCTCGGCGATGCCGTCGCCGTCGGCGTCGCGCAGCAGCGTGATGCGATTCGCGCTGGGCACGCCGGCACCGGCCTTGGCCATCAACTTCTTCATGATCGCGCCCTTGACGCCCTTGCCCTCGTCGGGTCGTTCCGGCGCGTTGGTTTCGGCGACCAGCACGTCGCCGTTGGGCAGCACGTGAATCCAGCGCGGATGCACGAGCCCTGTGGCAAACGCGTTCACGACGAGGCCCGGCGCGGCGGTCGGCTTCGCGCCCGCGGGCCAGCCTCTGGCATCGGCCACCTGCACCGTGGGCAGCAGCGAGGTCTCGGGCTCCGGCAGTCGCGGACGCGGGCCGACAGTGGCTTCGGTCGGCAGCACCGCCGCGCCGACGCAGGCCGCGATGCCGACCAGGACCGCGCTCGCAGCGACGGTGCGGCGTGCAATCTCGGTGGAGGTCATGACTTGTTCGACAGGGCGCCCCGCGGCGAGTTCACCTGGAGGGCCGCGTCAGGGCCGCGTCTCGGCGACGAGAACGCACGCGGCGTTTCAATCTTCAAACACCGGTCACAGTTGTGCGCCGGCGTGTCGTCGCGACGCGTCCTGCGCGGCGCTCAGCCGCCGCTCAACGCCGCGAACATCGAATCGCCCGCCTGCGGCGGACGCAGCACGACCGACAGGCCGCCGCGCTTGGCCGCCTGCTTCGCGCGCGCCGCCGCGCCGGCCACCTGCTCGGCCGACACGAAGGGCGCATCGCCGGCCCGCACGGCCCCGACATACAGCGCGGTGAACGGGAAGAAGCGCTCGATGCCGTGACGATCCTCGGCGCTGATCCCGCGTGCCGCACGCGCGGCCTCGTCGTAGAGGCTAGGCACGCGCTCGGCGAACTCGGCCACCATGCGATCGCAGCGCTGGCGCCAGTCGGCGCTCTGGAACAGCACGACGAAGTCATCGCCGCCGACATGCCCGACGAAGTCGGCCGCCGCATCGCAATGGCGCACGATCACCGTGGCCGCCAGCTTGATCACCTCGTCGCCCTGCCAATAGCCGTACAGGTCGTTGAAGGGCTTGAAGTCGCTGAGGTCGGTATAACAGGCGACGAAGTCGGCGCCGCTCGCCAGCAGCCGGCCGATGTGCTCGCTGATCGGGATGTTGCCCGGCAGGAAGGTCAGCGGGTTCGCATGCCGCGCCGCTTCGATGCGCGATTCGGTGACGTTGCGGACCAGCTGTTCGCTGGTGCCCAGCCCGACGTAGCGGCCGCGCTCGGTGACGATGAACCCCTCGCTGAGGTAGCGCTGGTCCTGCGACGTCAGGATGGCCGTCAGCTCGGCCAGGCTCTGGTCGCGTTCGACCAGCCGCGGCGTCATGTTCGCGAACGCCACGCAGGGCTTGCGGCCGTACAGCTCCTTGAAGAACTGCTTCGAGTAGCGGTCCATGAAGGTTTGGCGGTTCACGAGGCCGACCGGTGTCGCGCCGTCGACGATCGCGATCGCGTGCCACTGCGGGTTGGCATGGAACAGCGCGGCCACGCGATCGTTCGAGGTCTCGCGCGTGATCGGCTCGACGTCCACCACATGCAGCTCGCGCAGGCGCGCGGGCGATGACGCGGTGCGCTGCTGCGGCATCACGGCGATGCGGCGGTCGCGGATGATGCGCGCCGGCTCGGCCGCCAGCTCGCGCAGCGGCGCGGCGTTCGGCCGGCCGAGCAGATAGCCTTGCGCGAGCGAGATGCCGAGGTCGCGCACCAGGCGCAGGTCTTCGCCGGTCTCGATGCCTTCGGCGACCAGGGTCGTGCCGAACGTGTCGGCGATCTGCAGCAGCGCGCGCAGCGTCTGCACCTTCTTGCCGTGCCGCGACAGCTCGCGGGTGAAGTACTTGTCGATCTTGACGATGTCCGGCGCGAGCTCGGACCACAGGCGCAGGCTCGAGCGGCCGTCGCCGAAGTCGTCGAGCGCGAGCGCCAGCCCGGCGGCATGCAGCTTCTGCACGCTGTCGCGCAGCCGGGCCACGTCGGTCACATGCTCGTGTTCGGTGATCTCGACGACGAGCAGGCCCGGGCGCAGGCCGAGATCGGCGAGCGCCTCGGCGATCTGCGCGGCATCGAAACGCTCGAACACCTGCACCAGCGTCGAGGCGCTGAGGTTCAGGAACAGCCGGCCCGGTGCGCCGGCCTCGGCCCATTGCGAGAGCTGCTGCCGGACGCAGGCAATCTCGAATTCGATCAGCAGGTTCTCGCGGCGCGCCGCGGCGAGCAGCAGGTCGGGCGAATGCAGCGGCAGGTTCGCGGGGCCGCGGATCAGCGCCTCGTGTGCGTAGATCGAGCCGTCGCCCATGCTCACGATGGGCTGGAAGACGCCGCGCAGGCTCTCGTCGACCAGCAGGCGCGACAGTGGGCCGGAGCCGTCACCGGGCTCGAAGTGCAGCAGGGATCGACTCATGGACTCGTGGTGGTGCGGCGGCGGCAAGTTATCGCGAGCGCGACTGTACGCGATCGCATGCGCCGTAGTGGGACCATGACGACGCC
>DATEFR010000792.1:0-3897 GCA_035280545.1 Burkholderiaceae bacterium
CCATGCTCAGGCGCCCTCGTGCAGGCGTTCGCGCAGCGCGTCGCGCCCGAGCGCCGCCAGGCCCAGCGCCTCGAAGCTGCGCGGGCCGTGGCGCAGGTCGCGCCCGAGGAAGCCGCCGACGATCGCGAGCAGGCCGTGCGCGATCGGCGCGTCGCAGCCGCTCCAGCGCGCCACCGAGGCGAGGAAGGCCAGGCCGAGCTCGGTGTCTTCGGCGATGTAGCGGTGCGTGTGCAGGTCGATGTGCTCGCGCCAGTCGCCCGACTTGACGAGCTGCTTGTGCGCGTCGCCGTACATCCAGCGGTCGTTCAGGTAGTGGTCGGCCAGCGGATAGTGCGGGGCGCCGTAGCCGAGCGCTTCGCGCACCGCGATGCGTTCGTGGTCGAGCCGGTCGGTCACGGCGCGCACCGCCGGCTGCGTGCCCTCGTTGTGGATGTCCCAGCGCTCGAAATGCTGCAGCGGCGCCGCGTTCATCACCATCAGCGGCGGGTGGATGATCGGCCCGGCGTTCATCAACGCACCCGAGAGTGCGTCGCCGCAGCCGTGCACGCTCGGGTAGGCCGCGCGGATGAGCGCGATCGCCTGTGCCTCGCTGCGCGCCGGGTACACGCCGGTGGGCAGGCGCACCGCCCGGATCGTCACGTTGACCTCGCGCTCGCCGTGCTTGCGGGCCAGGTACGGCAAGGTGCCGGTCTCGGCCCAGGCCACCTCGGCAAGGTTGCCGGCGCCGCGTACCGCCTGCGCCATCACGTAGCTGCCGAAGGTGCCGGGCGCCAGGAAGACGACCTGCCCGCTCGTCAGGTGCGGCGCCATCGCGCGGGCGATGTCGGCCTGCGCGATCGCCGGGCTCGGGATCACGATCAGCTGCGCCCCGTTCAGCGCGAGGCCGATGTCGGCGGTGGCGAGCGCAATGCGCACCTCGCGCACGCCGTCGCCGTCTTTCAGCACGATGCTGCCGCTGTCGATCACCGGCTGCAGCGCCGCGGCGTCGCGCCGCCACAGCCGCACCTCGTGACCGGATTCGGACAAATCAGCGGCGGCGGCGTAGCAGCCGTGGCCTCCCCCGAGAACAGCGATCTTCATGACCGCATACATTACTTTTCATCGTTTTAGTTGTCAATGAATTGTTGTGTGCGGCGCGCGGCGACCGCCGTTCAGCCCGCGGCCAGTGCGGCGACCTGCTCGGCGCTCAACGCGCCGCTGTACAGCCGCAGGTCCTGCAGGCGCCCGTCGAAGTAGGGGTCGGCCGGATATTGCGAACGGCCCAGCCAGTTCTGCGTCGTGCTGCCGAGCTGGAACGGCGCGAGCGCGATCGCATCGTTGCTGCCGGCGGCCGCGCCGTCGACGTACAGCGTGCCGCGTGTCCCGGCGAGCGTGACGGCCAGGTGCACCCAGCGCCCGGTCGGCAGCGCGCTGGTCGCGCTGATGCTCTGCTCGCCGAAGTAGGTGGTGCCGGTGACCATGAAGCGCAGCTTGCCCTGGCTGTCGCGCGGGATCAGCGCGAGGTAGGCGATGTCGCTAGCCCCGAAATCGAACACGCGGGTGTTGGTGGCCGCGGTGCTCCACCAGGCCCACAAGGCGATGCTGAAGTCGCCGACGTCGGACAGCACGCCGGTGGGCAGCGCGAGGTGGCCGCTCTTGCCGTCGAGCAGCAGCGCGCGGCTGCCGTTGCGCCCTTCCCCCCAGCTCGCGCCTCCGATCAGCGCACCGTCCTGGCCGTGGCCGCTGGCATCGGCGGCCGAGGTGCCGCTGCTCGCGTCCAGCGGCAGGCGAACGCGCAGCTCGGTCGGCAGCGCAACACGCACGACATTCGACGGCGCGCTCTCGCCGCTCGTGTCGAGCGCGGTGACGGCGTAGTACCAGATGCCGTCGCCCGGTGTGTCGGTAAAGGTGCGCGGATCGGTCACGCTCGCGATGGCGGCGAACGGGCCGCTCGCCGACGTGGCGCGCTTGACCTGGTAGCTCGTCGCGTAGGCGCTGCCCCACCATGACAGCAACACCTGGCCGGCACCCGCGAGGCTGCCCGTCAGGCCGCTCGGCGGGGTGCCCGCGGCCACCGGATCGAGGCTGAAGGTCAGCGTGCCGAAGCTCGGGCTGTCGCCGATCCAGTCGCTGCGCTCGGGGCGGATCTTCGCGGCGATCGCGGACACGAACGGTGCCGACAGCCCCTTGCGGTTCACGTAGTGGTTGTAGATCACTTCCCAGCACGGCCGCAGGTTGGGTTGGCCCGCGGTCGAGACCGCCGTGAAGGTGCCCTGGCGATTCACGTAGGTCGAGAACGGCAGCGTGTTGAACTGGCCGTTCGCGTCTTGCAGATTCGACTTGGCCACGTACTCCGCACCGGCCAGGAAGCGGTTGTTCGCGTGGCCGTACAGGTCGTCGCCCTGGCCCCAGGCCATCTCGCACAGCAGCCCGGTCAGCGCCATGCCGAGCGTCGAGTGCCCCTGGTCGCGGCCGCTCTCCTGCCACTGGCCGAGGTGGCCAGGATGCAGGAAGTAGACGTTGTGGGCCGCCGCGCCGTTGCCGCGGCCGTTCTTGTAGTAGCCGATCGCGTCGTCGTACAGGTCGACGCGATCGCACAGCACGCCGACCGCGAGGATGCAGCAGATCGCGCACAGGTCCCAGTTGGCCCAGTAGTTGGTGATGTTCGCGCCGTTGTGGTTCAGCAGGAAGTCGTGGCTGAGCGGATAGAACACCTCGAGCAGCAAGGCCTGGAAGCGCGCCAGGTCCGCGGCCTGCCAGCCCTCGTAGCTGCGCATCATCTCGGCGGCGAGCGCCCATTGGTAGCCGTAGATGCCGGCGGCGAGAAAGCGGTCGGCATTGCCGGTCAGCACCTTCATCGTCGACGACCAGGCGTTGAGGAACAGCACCGCGCGATCGGCGTAGGCGGTGTCGCCCGAGACCTTCCAGCGCAGCGCGAACTGGTACGCGCGCTCGAGGTCCTCGACCATGGTGCGGAAGTTCTCGCCGTCGCCGCCGCGCACCACGGTCTCGAGCGGATTCGGCGTAGCGCCGATCTGCGCGCGGCTGCTCGACGTCAGCGCGTTCCATCCGCCGGCCCAGGGCTGCGCGCCGGCCGCGATCTTCGCGCGCATGCGCGCGAAGTCGGACTCGGTGTGCATCAGGCCGGGGTGCACGAAGCTGCGCGCGGCCGCCGTCCGCGTGCTGCCGGGGCTGACGGCCGATGCGCTGCTGCCGTCGCCGGTGTTCGAGCTGCATCCCGCGAGCAGCGTGTGCAGCGGCACGGCGCCGAGCCCCAGCAGCAGCGAGCGCCGCTGCGGGTCCAAGACGTCCGTGACGGTGTTGATCTTTGCGGGTGTGCCCATCGATGTCCTCATGCTTGGTTGGTTCGAGTTGTTGCATGCGGGTCGCGTGCTGGCACGGGCAGGACCGGGCGGTCGCGTCGCACGGCCGCGTTTTGTCGGACCCGATCATCGGCCGGTGCGCAGGGCGCCGGTTCGGCCAAGAAACGTCAGGTCCGACCGCGGTCGGCGTGCGGCGCGCTGCCCGTTCGCGCCGTGCAGCGCGCGGTTTCGCACGGGCGACCGCGGATGCAACTCGCGGACCACCACGCCAGTGCGACGACTTTGGTCATACCTTGGACCGAATGGCCAGTGAAAGTCAGCGAAACCTGAATCCCTCTTTCAGCCCCCGCTGATCAAGGCACCCACGGGTGGTGCCGAAGGCAGGGCCATGCAACCGCGCCGTGCCGATCATCGCCGCCGGGCGCCGGGTCTGCTGCGTTCGATGACGCAGCGGATCCGGCGCCTCTTTGCGCGCCGCCTGCGCTTCGTGCGCAAAGGCCTGACTGTCCATGTCTTCCTCGATCACGGGCCGCAGGCGCCTGCAACGGCCGCGCCCGATCCAGGGCGCCGTGTGCTGCAGGTCGGCAACGGCGCC
>DATEFR010000793.1:0-3377 GCA_035280545.1 Burkholderiaceae bacterium
CGCGGCTGGACGCGGCACAGCGCACGACGCTCGCGCGCGTCGCCGCGATCCTGCATGCGGCGCGGCGCGCCGGGGCCGTTGTCGCGATCGCGCCGGCGAGCGCGACGTCGACGATCGACGTGGGCGGTACCGTTGCGGCACGCACGCCGGCCGCAGGCCATGCATGCCTGGACCCGCTCACCGAACGCGAGCGCGAGGTGCTGCAGCGCATGGCCGCCGGCGACAGCAACAAGCTGATCGCGCGCGCCTTCGACCTGAGCCCGCACACCGTGAAGCGCCATGTCGCGAACATCCTCGGCAAGCTCGGCGTCGAGACGCGCGGACAAGCCGCCGCGTGCTGGCACGATCACGCCGGACCCTGAGCCAGGCGGCACCGCACTGACGAAAAAAGCGCCGGGCCCACGAAGGTGCCCGGCGCCTGAGGCCAGATGGACCGCGATCCATCTCTTCCTGGCAACGGCTCAGTGCCAGTAGCGCGTCACCGCGAAGTCGTAGTTCGAGTCGTTCGCCGAGCCGGCCAGCAGGCTGCGCACGGTCGGTACCCGCTCGTCGGCCTGCAGCACGATGGCACGGGCTTGATCGGCCTTGGTGCCCGGCGCGACCGGCGTGATCGTGATGCCGGCGTTGCCGTAGCCCGCATCCAGCGTGCCGTCGGTGTTGTAGCGGGCCACCGCGAAGTCGCCGTTCGAGCCGGCGCCGGCATAGACCCAGCCGCCGACGACGATCTTGCCGTCGGCCTGGCGGACCAGCGCCTGCGCTTCGTCCCAGTTGGTCGTGCTCAGCTTCGTGATCACGCGACCGCCGCTGCCGAAGCTCTTGTCGGTGATGCCGTCGGCATCGAGCTGCAGGATCGCCCAGTCCTCGTTGACGTGACCCGCGACGGTGATCTTGTTGTCCGCGCCGACGATCACGGCGCGGGCCGCGCCGATGACCGAGCCGAACTCGGCATCGGGGCGCTCGCCGACGCCGAAGTTCGAGTCGCGCGTACCGTCGGCATTGAAGCGTGCGATCGCGAAGTCGCCTTCACCGCCGGCGGCGACGATCTTCTGCTGCCCGCCTATGGTCTGCAGCGCGATCGCATAGATCGAGTCGCGCACGTTGCCGGCGCGGATGGCCTCGAGCACCTGGCCATTCGTGCCGAAGCCGAAGTCCAGCGTGCCGTCGGCCTCGTAGCGGGCCAGCGCGAAGTCCAGGCCGCGGGTCGCGCTCATCGCATGACCGCCCAGCACGATCTTGCCGTCAGCCTGCACCGCGATCGCAAACGCCTCGTCGGACTGGCTGCCGAACGACGTGGTCACGATGCCGCTGCTGCCGAAGCCGCTGTCCAGGCTGCCGTCGGCGTTGTAGCGGACGAGCGCGAAGCTCTTGCCTTTCGGCGCCTCGTTGACCGAGCCGGCGACCAGGATCTTGCCGTCGGCCTGGATCGCGATCGCGTTCGCCTCCGCAGCGGCGCTGCCGATCTTCGTCAGCACCTTGCCGGCAGTGCCGAACGTGGTGTCCAACGTGCCGTCGCGCTGCAGGCGCACCAGCTCGAGTGCGTAGCCGGTCGTGACGTGGCCCCAGCCGGCGACGACGATCTTGCCGTCGCCTTGCACGGCCATCGCGTGGGCATAGTCGTCCGCGATGTCGACCGGCACGATGGCCTTGCCGCCGCCGGCGAAGCTGGTGTCCAGCGAGCCGGCCGGGCCGCGCACGGTGACCGTCACGCCTTGCTGCGCCGACGTGCCGCCCGACGTGCCGTTGACCGTCGCATCGGTCGGCAGCGAATGCGGCGCCGCGGCATCGGCGCTCAGCGTCAGCGTCGCGCTGGTCGCGCCCTTCGCGACGCTGACCGGCGCGGCGCTGACGCCGTTCGGCAGCCCGCTGACGGTCAGCTCGATCGCCTCGTCGAAACCGTTGTTGCGGGTCACGGTCGCGACGACGTCGACGCTGGTGCCTTGCAGGATCACGGCCTTCTGCGCCGCAAGCTCGATCGTGAAGCTGGCGACGGGTGGCGGATTCTGGTTGCCGGAGTTGCCGCCGCCCTGGGCGGATTGCTGCGCGTCGGCAGGCGTGCTGGAACCGCCGCCGCCGCAAGCGGCGAGCGTGGCGGCCAGGGAGATCAGAGCGGCTTGCAGCAGCCGCCGGGTCAGGTGATGGAGGTACATGGTCGTGATTTCCAGTGCGTTGAGGTGCGGTTGGCACTGTAGAAATCGCCGCCTTGCGCGACATCGGCCGAAAGAGCCATCGCCGTCGGCACGATGGGCCACGGCCGGAGGATCACGATGGGCCATGCCGGCGGGATCGAGCAGAATCGCGGGCTGGTGCGATGGCGCCGACCGCCCTGGGATCACGCGCTATGGACCACACCTTCGTCTCCGCCTTCATCCTGCTGCTGCTCGTGCTGGACCCGCTGGGCAGCCTGGCGATCTTCATCCCGATCATGCGCGACGTGGCGCCGACGCGGCGTCGTTGGGTCGCGGTGCGCGAGGTCGGCATCGCGTTCGCCGTGCTGTTCACGTTCATGTTCTTCGGCGAGGCGTTCCTGCGCGTGATGCACCTGTCGGAGCGTTCGCTCGAGGTGGCCGGCGGCGTGATCCTGCTGATGGTCGCGATCCGCATGATCTTCAGCCACGAGGGCGGCGTGTACGGCGTGCCCGAGGGCAAGGAGCCGCTGATCTTTCCGCTCGCGGTGCCGCTGCTCGCCGGCCCGTCGGCGATGGCGACCGTGCTGCTGCTCGCGTCGCGCCAGCCGGACCGGCTGATGTCGTGGATCGCCGCGCTCGCCGGCGCGATGCTGGTCTCGGGTGCCGTGCTGCTGCTGTGCGACCGCATCCGCCGCCTGTTGGGCGACTCGGTCGTCTCGGCGCTCGAGAAACTGATGGGGCTGGTGCTGACCGCGATTGCGGTCGAGATGGTGCTGGCGGGGTTGAAGCGCTACTTCATGGCCTGAGCCATCACGGCCGCGTCGCCGTTGCCGGCGACAGGTGCCGCCACGGCAGGTCGCCCGGGTCGGCGGCCATCGGGCCGGGCGCTTTCGCGACGAGGATGTGCGAGGCGATGGGTGCGAACGCCGCGCGGAAGTGCACCGAGCTCTTGACGATCAGCAGCTTCATCTGCGCCGGCTCGACGCCGAGGAAGCGGAAGAGATCGAGATCGAGCATCTGCGCCTTCGCGCTGGTCAGCAGCAAGCGCACGCCGTCGACGTCGACGCAAGCCGACGGGCCCAGCGTCATCGTCGCGCCGGCGGTCATGGGGCCGAACAGCGGCACGATGCCATCGCTGACCGCGAGCACGCGGCATTGCGCCGCGGCGACCGGCGGGTCGCTGAGCTCGCCGGTCCAGGTCGGCACCGCGCGGCCGAGCTGCAGCGACAGCGTCGCGCCGACGCCGGCCGC
>DATEFR010000794.1:0-5448 GCA_035280545.1 Burkholderiaceae bacterium
CCCTCGGCATCGCGCACCATGATCACCGAGCGTTCGCCAACCACGGTGCGCTTGAAGTCGCCCGGCTTCGGCACCTCGGCCTCGAGGCCGACATAGCACCAGTGGTCCTTGTAGAAGAAGCGCTCGAGCTCGCGCTTGTACAGCGCGTCGCTGGTGTAGGTCAGGAAGGGGATGCGCGAGGTACCGTCGCTCTCCCAGCGCGCCTCGGTCGGAAAGACGGTGGCCGTATCGCTCATGCGGGTCTCCTGTGCTCTTCGTTCGGCGCTGGCGATCAGCCGGTGATCTGGACCTCGATCTCGCCGAGGCCGGCGATCGCGCCCAGCATCACGTCGCCGGCGACGACCGCGTTCACGCCTTCGGGCGTGCCGGTCATGATCAGGTCGCCCGGCTCCAGCGTTTCGTACTCGGACAGCACCGCGATGCATTCGGCGACCGACCAGATCAGCTTCGCGATGTCGGACGACTGGCGCGGCTGGCCGTTCACGTGCAGCGCGATCGCGGCCGATGCCGGATGCCCGATGTCGGCCGCGCGGTGCACGGCGCCGATCGGCGCCGACAGCGCGAACGACTTGCCGAACTCCCACGGGCGGCCCTTGTCGCGCGCCTCGAGCTGCAGGTCGCGGCGCGTCATGTCCAGGCCGACCGCGTAGCCGTAGACGTGCCGCAGCGCGTCGGCCGCCGCGATGTTCGCGCCGCCCTTGCCGATCGCGACGATCAGCTCGATCTCGTGGTGGTAGTTTTTCGTCTTCGGCGGATACGGAATCTCGACCGGCCGCTGCGCATCGACGACCGCGTTGGCCGGCTTCATGAAGAAGAACGGCGGCTCGCGGTCCGGGTCCTTGCCCATCTCGCGCGCATGCGCGGCGTAGTTGCGGCCGACGCAGAACACGCGGTTGACGGGGAAGCGCTCGTCGCGGCCGGCGACGGCGAGCGTCGGAAGGGTGGGGGCTGGGATGGCGTAGTTCATGCGAGGTCCTCGGGAATCAAAGCCGCTCTTCGCGCCACAGGCCGAGGGCCTGCTGCACCGGGCGGTCGGAGAAGCTGAACAGCAGCGCGTCGCGGTCGGCGCGCAGCTGCAGCGCGTGCCACGACGGCACGACGAACACGTCGTTCTCGGCGAAGCGCCAGCTCTGCTCGCCGACGCGCGCTTCGCCGCCGCCTTCGAGGCAGACATGCACGGTGGCATCGGTCGAACGCAGCGGCTTCGTCTCGAAGCCGGCCGGCAGCCACTGCGCGAACGCGCCGATCGTCGGCATCGGCGACGCGCCGGTCGCCGGGTTCACGTAGCGCAGCTTGAAACCCTGGTGCGCATCGGGCGTGCCGTGTGCGATCGCCGTCAGCGACGCACGCGTGCGCTCGAACGGGTAGACGAACACGCGGGTCGGCTCGGCCGGCTTCGGCGCGTAGTCGAGCGGCACCATGTTCGCGCCGTAGCGCGCGAGCGCATCGCCTTCGGGGCGCAGCGGCTGCTGGGTCGACTCGCCGCTCTTCTCGGAGAAGCCGGCGTCGAGGAAGCGCACGATCGGGATGTCCAGCCCGTCGAGCCAGACGACCGGCTCGTTGCCGGGGTTGCCGTGGTCGTGCCAGGTCCAGGCCGGCGTCACGATGAAGTCGCCGCGGCGCATCGTCGTTCGCTCGCCGTCGACGGCCGTGTAGGCGCCTTCGCCGTCGAGCACCAGGCGCAGCGCCGACTGCGTGTGGCGGTGCGCCGGCGCCACCTCGCCGGGCAGGATCAGCTGCAGCCCCGCATACAGCGACTGCGTGATGCTGGACTGCCCGCGCAGGGCCGGGTTCTCGAGGATCAGCACGCGGCGCTCGGCCTCCTCGGCGCTGATCAGCCGGCCCGCTTCGAGCACCTGCTCGCGCAGCTCGGCATAGCGCCACAGCGCGGCCTGCACCGGCGAGCGCGGCTGCGGCGGCACCAGCGCGTGCAGCACCTCCCACAGCGGGGTCATGCTCTTCGCGCCGATGCGTTCATAGTAGTTGGAACGAGCGGCAGCGCGCTCGCGCAGCGCGGACGGAGGAAGTGAAGCGGCAGGCACGGCAGTGCTCCTTCAGGTCGGCTGCGTATAGAAAGCATCGGCGTAGATGCGCGCCGGCGCGATGCCCTTGCGCCGCGCGAGCACGGTCGCGGCCTCGACCATCGGCGGCGAGCCGCACAGGTAGGCGCGCCAGCCATCGAGGCTCGCGAGATCCCGCTCGATCGCCTCGGTGACCAGCCCGCAGCGCTGCTCGCGCGGATCGCCGCCGGAGGTGACGACGGTATGCACCTTCAGCGCCGGATGCCGGCGCTCCAGCTCGGCCAGCCAGGTGCTGCCGTAGACATCGCGCGGCGAGCGCACGCCGAAGTAGACGTGGATGGCGTTGCGCATCCCGTCGGCGATCGCGCCGCGCAGGATCGAGAGTATGGGCGCGAGCCCCGTGCCGCCGGCGACGCACAGCATCGGCCCGTCGTGCTTGCGCCGCAGGTACGCGGTGCCCAGCGGCCCGCTGACGCGCACCGCATCGCCGGGCTTCAGCTCGTTCGCGATATAGCCCGAGACGCGCCCGCCCGTCACGACGCGCACGTGGAACTCGAGCAGGCCGTCGCCCGCGAGGCCGGCCATCGAATACGGCCGCACATGCTCCGGCGTGAACTGCAGTTGCGCGTACTGGCCCGGCGAGAACTCGATCGGTTTGGCGGGCTTCAGCACGACGCGCTTGATGTCGTGCGTCAGCGTCTCGACCGCCTGCACCGTGGCCTTGACGATACGCGCCGGGTGCACCACCACCTCGTCGGGCTCCGGGATCTCGATCGTGCACGGCTCGGTGAGGTAGGTCTGGCACGCGAGCACGTACGAGTCCTGCCCGTTCAGCGGGTTCTGCTCGGCGCGGCCGGAGTCCAGCACCTCGCCGTCGATCACGCGGCAGCGGCAGGTGCCGCAGCGCCCGGCCATGCAGCTGTACGACATCGGCACCTGCGCGTTGCGCAGCACCTCGAGCAGGTTGGCCCCGGGCTCGACCGCGATCGTCTTCTGCAGTGGCTGGATCAGCACGTCCATGCCGCGATGATCGGCAGCCAGGCGCGATCAGCCAAGAGGATTCAGAATATAGGCCGTATCACTGATCGTGATGTCAACACGAACCGGAGCGGCAATGGAATTGCACGAGCTCGACCTGAACCTGCTGGTCGTCTTCAACCAGCTGCTCGTCGAGCGGCGCGTCTCCAGGGTGGCCGAGAACCTGGGTATCTCGCAGCCGGGCGTCAGCAACTCGCTGGCCAAGCTGCGCAAGCTGTTCGGCGACGAGCTGTTCCTGCGCACGCCCAAGGGCATGGAGCCGACGCCGTTCGCCGACCAGCTCGCCGAGTCGGTGAGCTATGCGCTCGCGATGATCCACAGCGGCGTCAACCAGCGCACCTCGTTCGAGCCGGCCAGCGCGAAGGGCGCGTTCACGATCGGCATGACCGACATCGGCGAGATCTACTTCCTGCCGGCACTGATCGAGCGGCTGCACCGCGAGGCGCCCGGCATCACGCTGAGCACGGTGCGCAACACCGCCATCAACCTGCGCGACGAGCTCGAGTCCGGCAAGGTCGACCTTGCGATCGGGCTGCTGCCGCAGCTCAAGGCCGGCTTCTTCCAGCGCCGGCTGTTCACGCAGAGTTATGTCTGCCTGATGCGGCGCGGGCACCGGCTCGACAAGCGCAAGATCTCGCTGGCCGAGTTCTCGGCGGCCGAGCACCTGGTCGTGATCTCGGCCGGCACCGGGCACGGCAAGGTCGACGAGTTGCTGCTGCGCAGCGGCGTCGAGCGCCAGGTTCGCCTGACGGTGCCGCACTACGTCGGCGTCGGCCACATCCTGCGCGGCTCGGACCTGATCGCAACCGTGCCCGAGCGGCTCGCCGATCGGCTGATCGAGCCGTTCGAGCTGGCCAAGGTGCCGCACCCGGCGAAGCTGCCCGACGTCGCGATCAACGTGTTCTGGCACGCGAAGTACCACCGCGCGCCGGCGAACCGCTGGCTGCGCGGCGTGGTGTTCGAGCTGTTCGGCGACGCGGCGGCGGGGGCTCGAAAAGCCAGAGGTTGAGGGCGCGGCCGGAGCCGCGACGGCATCGGTTTGAGGGTGCCTACCCCATTCACGGTCGCATCGCAGTCCGATATTCTGCGGATGGTCGCCCAGGACGCATGATGTGCGTCGTGCGGCGGGGCTTGAATCGTGCAGGAAGGCGACAAGCGATGACCGACGTACGCTCGAACGCTTCTTTGATCGAAGAAGCCTGGCGCGTGGTTCACGTCGACTGGCGCGCGTCCGGCGCCCTCGGACGGCTGGCCGCGGAGCGCGCGCGACGTTCGGGCGATGCGATGAACGAGGCGTACGGGCTCTTCCACGCAGCCTATTGCGACTTGCGCATCAGGCCCCCGGAGCAGGCGGCGATGGCGGTCGACAGGGCCATCCAACGCTGCGCCGAACTCGGCGTCCAGCGCGGGAACTGGCTGTGCAACGACCTGCGGGGACTGCAGGCGCACTTCGGAGGCGAGCCCGCCCAGGCGCTGGCGATCGGCGAGCGCAACGACCGCATTCCCGCAGCCGAGCGCAGCGCCGACGAGCGATTCATGACCCTGGCGCTGCTGCACTACGCAACGCGCGCGAGCGGCCGGATCGCCGACTCGCTGCGGCATGGCTACCGGCTGCTGGCGCTGGCCGAAGCGATGGACTCGGACGAGCACCGCGCGCACGCCTTGCACAACCTCGGCGCGCTGCAGGCCGACACGTTCAACATCGAAGACGCCGTCGGGTTGCAGGAACAGGCGCTGGTGCTGGCACGCAAGCTCGGCGCGACCGAATTGCCCGCGCCGTTCACCGGCGATCTGCTGTACACGTACGCGGCGCTGAAGGAGCACGACAAGGCCTGGCGGACCCTGAACGAATGGCTGGCGCAGCCCGGCGGCGTTGCGGCGGCGGACCGGCATCACCAATGCGCCGCGATCGCGCTGACCTGTCTCGGCGTCGGCCGGCTCGAAGAGGCGGAGCTGGCGCTGGCCCTCGGGCCCTTCCCCCACCCGACCGAAGCCCACCTCGAATGCGCCTGGACCTGGGTCAACGGCGAGGTTCTTTGCGCGCGCGGCCGGCATGCGGAGGCCCGCGATCTCTGCCGGAGCTACCTCGCGCGCTCCGAACAACGCAAGGACGACGACTACCCGTTCGAAGCCTATCGCCTGCAGGATGTGATCCGCAACGCCTCGGAGGCGCTGGGCGACGCGCCAAGCGCCGAGCAGGCCGTTCAGCGGCAGCTCGAAGTCTGCGCGCCGCTCATCGGCAACAGTGCCCGCTCGCAATACCTCTCGCTGCAGTTCCGTCAATCGGAGATGAGCCGCGTGCCGCGCAACGATGCGGCGGACGAACGCCGGCTGGCGGCCATCGACCAAGGCATACGCGACTACAGCGCGGCCATCGCGCGACAGGGTC
>DATEFR010000795.1:0-2820 GCA_035280545.1 Burkholderiaceae bacterium
TCGCCGGCCGGGCTTGCGAGCTTGGCTTTCAAGGCCGGAAACAACGCCAGCGCGGATTCCAAGGATTGCGCGCGCTGCGCCTTCGCGGCGGGCAGGTAGCTGCCGAGCTCGAGGTTCTCGAGCACCGTCATCGCGCTGAACAGGCGCCGGCCCTCCGGGACGATCGCGATGCCGGCCTCGCAGTAGCGGTGCGCCGGCAGCGCGGTGATGTCACGGCCTTCGAACACGACACGCCCGCTGCGCGCTCGCTGGATGCCGGCGATCGTGTTGATCAGCGTCGTCTTGCCGGCGCCGTTCGGCCCGACGACGCACAGCAATTCGTGCGCGCGCAGGTCCAGCGAAACGCCCCACAACGCCGGCGCGGGGCCGTACGCGACCTGCAGATCGTGCAGCTCAAGCATGGGCCGGCTCCGGCTGGCTCTGGCCCTGCGGGTGCGGCTGGCCCAGGTACGCACTCATCACCTCGGGGCGCTGCATCACCTCGGCGGCGCTGCCTTCGGCAAGCAGTTCGCCGTGGTTGAACACGACGATGCGGTCGGTCAGCGCCATCACCGCGCGCATCACGTGTTCGACGAACACGATGGTCGAACCCTGGTCGCGGATGCGCCGGATCAGCGCGACCGCGTCGTCGATCTCGCTGGGCGTCAGCCCGCACAGCACCTCGTCGAGCAGCACCAGCCGCGGCTTCGAGGCGAGCGCCCGCGCGAGCTCGAGGAACTTGCGCTGGTGCAGGTTCAGTTCGTCGGGCAGCACCCGCGCCTTCTCGTGCAGGCCGGTGAAGGTCAGCCAGGCCCAGGCCTGCTCGCGTGCCGATTCGGGGTCGGCGACGCCGCCGCCGAACATGGTCGCGAGCGCGACGTTGTCGAGCACGCTCAGGTGCGCGAACGGGCGCGGGATCTGGTAGGTGCGCGAGATGCCCGAGCGTGCGATGCGATGTGCCGCATGGTTCGTCAGCGCGCGGCTCTCGAACTCGATCGTGCCGTCGGTCGGCGTGTAGTGGCCGCTGACGACGTTGATGAAGGTCGACTTGCCCGAGCCGTTCGGACCGAGCAGGCCCAGGATCTCGCCGCGCCGCACCTCGACATCGACGCCGGCCAGCGCGCGCACGCCCTTGAATGCCTTGTGCAGCCCGCGTACCCGCAGCAGCACTTGGCCGGCATCGGCAGGCACGGCAGGCGGCGGCGGTGCCGCCGGCTTCAGCTGCGAGGGCGGCAGCGCCGCGCCGCCCACCGTGCCCGGCGCACGACGGGCAAGCCTCATCAACCGCGGCAGGATGCCCTCCGGCATGAACAGGATCGCGGCGATCAGGATCACGCCGATCATCGCCTTGCCGGCGATCGCATGGTCGGCCGCGGTGAAGCTGTACAGCAGCGCGGTGATCGCCACCGCGCCGACCGCCGGGCCGGCCCAGTGGCGCGACCCGCCGAGCACGCTCATCAGCACGACGGTCAGCGGCACCGTGATCGTGAACACCTCGCCGACCGTCACGTACGACAGGAACAGTGCGTGGATGCCACCCGCCGCGCCGGCGAGCGCACACGAGATCGCGAGCGCCACCAGCTTGTAGCGATAGGTCGGCACGCCCATCACCTCGGCGGCATCCTCGTCGTCATGGATCGCGAACAGTCCGGCGCCGAACTTGGTCACCGTGATGCCCCAGGCGATCAGCACCGTGACGGTCGCCGCGAACAACGCGAGCAGATAGAAAGTCGAGGATTGCGTCGGTCCGATCGCCGGCACCGGCACCGCGCTGAGCGAAACCCCCTGGCCGCCGTCCAGCGGCGTGTTGACGACGATGGTGCCGATCACGAACGTGATCGCCAGCGTCAACAGCGCGAACAGCTCGCCGCGCACGCCCTTCACGCGAAACACGACCGCGCCGAGCCCGACGCCCAGCAGCGCGGCCACCAGCGCCGCGACCGGCAGCGTCGCGAGGAACGGCCACTCGTAGCGCGCGAGCAGCGTGCTGGTCGTGTACAGCCCGGCGCCGAAGAACGCACCGTGCCCGAACGAGAAATAGCCGGTGTAGCCCGACAGGATGTTCCACGAGGTCGCGAGCACGATCCAGTGCAGCATCAGGTACAGCAGCGAGTCGTAGAACGCCGGCAGCCCGAGCTTGGGCACGAACACGAGCAGCACGGCCGCGCCGAGGATGACCCACGGAGTGCGTTTGCGCAGCAAGGCGCCGATGACACGGTTCATGCGGCCCTCCCCGGCCTGAGCACGAGGATCACGATCAGCAGCGTGAACGACACGATGGGCGCCCACGACGGCGCCGTGACCGCCATCGTGACCGCCTCGCTGACGCCGATCACGCTGCCGGCGGCCAGCGGCCCGAGCGCGCGCCCGAGTCCGCCCAGCATCACCGCGGCGAACACGACGCCGACCCACGCATAGATCTGCGACGGCGCGAGCGTGAAGCTGAGCGCCAGGCAGACGCCGGCGATGCTGGCCAGCGCCGAGCAGGTGCCCGCGAGCAGCAGCGCGTTGCGCTTCTGGTTCACGCCGAACGCGGCCGCGATGGGCCCGTCCTCGGCCGCCGCACGCAAGGCCTTGCCGAGGTCGGTGTAGCGCAGCACGGCCCAGACCGCGAACGACAGCGCGACCGCCAACGCCAGCGTGATCAGCTCGGGGATCGGCACGAACAGCACGCCGAGCTTGAACTTCAGCGGCGAGTAGGCCGACTCGAGCTTGCGGAAGTCGGCGGTCCAGATGGTCTGGATGATCGCCTCGACGATGCCGGTCAGCCCGAAGGTCAGCAGCAGCGAGTTGAACGGCGTGATCGCGAAGCGCGACACCAGCGCCTGCAGCAGCGCGCCG
>DATEFR010000796.1:0-4614 GCA_035280545.1 Burkholderiaceae bacterium
CCGATCTGAGCCCGGCGCCCGTTGTCGTTTCAGCAGAGCTCTTCGTTGTCTTGAACATGTCCGCCATCTTTCCGAACTCCACCGACGTCGTCGATCGAAAGCCCGGCACGGCGCCGACGCGGCGATCGTTTCCCAACTGGCTGCGCGAGCCGCTGCTGCATTTCGTGCTGCTCGGCGCCGCGCTGTTCGGCCTCGACCATGCGCTCGTGTCGCGCCAGGACGACCCGCGGCTGATCGTCGTCGGCTCCGAAGTCGACGAGGAGGCGAAGCGGTTGTTCGCCGCGGGGCGCGGGCGTGCGCCGACTGCCGACGAGTTGAAGGCGTTGCGCGAGCGCTGGCTGGACAACGAGGTGCTGTACCGCTACGGGCTCGCGCTGCAGGTGGACCGCGGTGACTCGGCGATCCGCGAGCGCGTGATCTTCAAGGCGCTCAGCGTCGTCGATGCAAGCGTCAAGCCGCCGGTTCTCGACGAGCGTGTGCTGCGCGAGTGGTTCGAGAGCCGCCGCGCGCAATACGACGAGCCGGCGCGCTACGACTTCCAGGAGGCGGTGCTGGCCGGCGACACGTCGGAGGCCGGCATGCGCGCGTTCGTCGAGGCGCTGAACAAGGGCGCGCCGGGCGACATCAGCGCCGGGCTGCGCGTGTTCAAGGGCCGGCCGCACGCGAACATCGAGCAGAGCTACGGCGCCGAGTTCGCGAAGGCGCTCGAAGCAGCGCCGCCGGGCGGCGAATGGCGTGCGTACTCGACCCGCGACGGCTGGCGCGCGATGCGCCTCGAGGCGATCGTGCCGGCAAAACCGGCGGTCTTCGAGACGCTGCACGGCGTGGTGCGGCAGGACTACACCGACGCCAAGATGGCCGAGCAGCGCAGCGCCGCGGTGCGCGCGCTGGCGAAGCAGTACACGATCAAGTACGCGAGCGACACCGGCGCGACGGCGCCGCGCCAACCATGAGCCGGCGCTGGCTGCGCGATCTGTTTGCGACGTTGGTCGCGGTCCTGCTGATCGCCCTCTCGGCCGGCACGGCCGTCGCGCACGAGGCCACGATGGCCGAGATGGAGCTGCGCGAAACGGTGCACGGCGAGTTCCTGTGGCAGTGGACCGCGACGAACCGCGGCATTCCCGACGACCTCATCCCGGCATGGCCCGACGGCTGCCAGGGCGACGGCAGCATGCTGCGCTGCGGCGATGCCGGGCTGCGCGGCACGTTCGCGATGCAAGGTGTCGGGCAGAGTTATTCGGCCGCGCTGGTCAAGGTGTACTGGCTCGACGGGCAGTCGCGGGTCTACACGCTGACCACCGCGCAACCGACCGTGCAGCTCTACGGCACCGCCGACGACCGGCGCGGCATGGGCGAGATCGCCTGGGCCTACACGGTGCTGGGCGTAGCGCACATCCTGAGCGGCATCGACCACCTGATGTTCGTGGTCAGCCTGCTGTTCCTGGTCGGCTTCAACCGGCGCCTGGTCGCGACCATCACCGCGTTCACGGTCGCGCACAGCCTGACGCTCGCCTCCAGCGCGCTCGGCTGGCTGACCTTGCGCTCGCCGCCGGTCGAGGCGACGATCGCGCTGTCCATCGTGCTGGTCGCGGCCGAGGCGCTGCACCGCCGGCCGACGCTGTCGCGGCGCTGGCCGGCGCTGGTCGCGTTCCTGTTCGGGCTGGTGCATGGGCTGGGCTTCGCGGGCGCGCTGCAGCAGATCGGCTTGCCGCAGAACCATCTGCTGGTCGCGCTGCTGACGTTCAATGTCGGCGTCGAACTCGGCCAGTTGCTGGTCGTCGCGCTCGCCTATCTGCTCGCCCGTACGCTGCTGCGCGCGCCCATGTTCGCGCGGGCGCGGACGGTGGCGCTGTATGCGATCGGCAGCGTGGCCGCGTGGTGGTCGATCGCGCGCATCGCCACGATGCTGGCGTAGTCGTCACCCGGGATAGAGCACGCCGGCCGCCAGGCCGGCCGCGAGCGCCCACATCGTCGCGGCGATCACGATGTCCAGCACCCGCCACGCCACGGGGCGCGCGAACAGCGGCGCCAGAAGCCGCGAACCGTAGCCCAGTGCGGTGAACCACGCGCCGCTCGCGAGTCCGGCGCCGATCAGGAACGCGCCCTGCGTGCCGGGCGGCTGCCGTGCGCCGACCGCGCCGACCAGCACGACGGTGTCGAGATAGACGTGCGGGTTCAGCAGGCTGATCGCCAGTGCCTGCGTCAGCACGCGGGCGAGCGGCTGTGCGGTGTCCGACGCTGCGGACCGCAGCGCCTGCGGTCGCCAGGCGCGGTACAGCGCCGCGGCGCCGTAGGCGGCCAGCAGCAGCGCGCCGGCCAGCGCCAGCGCGTCCAGCGCCCGCGGATGCCGGCCCAGCGACACGGCCAGCCCGCTGACGCCCAGCGTCATCAGCGCGATGTCGAGCAGCACGCACAACGCCACGACCGCCGCGACGTGCTCGCGGCGCAGCCCCTGGCGCAGCACGAAGGTGTTCTGCGCGCCGATCGCGACGATCAGCGACAGGCTCAGCGTCAGCCCGGTGACGAACGTGGCGGTCGACATGCCCGTGCCCGGCGATCAGCGCTGCGAACGACGCGGCGGCTCGGCCGCATGCAGGTACGCGGTGTAGATGTCGCGCGGCGGGTCCACCGACAGCTGGGACATGATGCGGCCGACGGCACCGCGGTGATAGCCGCCGTGCGTGATCACGTGGGCCAGCATCTCCTCGCGCGACATCTGACCGCCCGCGCCGTCGGTGAAGGTGAAGGCGATGCGCTCGGACAGGGCTTCGGGCGCCAGCGCGGCCACGTACTCGATGTACCACTGGTCGCACGCGGCGACGGCGGACGTCAATTCCGCCAGGGTCGGCGTCTCGACGGTGTTGGTGGCGGTGTAGCCGTGCACCGTGGCGAGCAGATGCGCCGCGAAGATGCGGTCGACGACGTGCGCGTGGTTGAGGATGCGGATCGCGGCGTGGCGCTCCGCTTGATGGGCGACCGGGTCGAGCTTCGCCAGCTCGGCCAGCAGTGTCTGGTCGGCCCACACCTTGTATTGGAACAACGAATGCAGGAGTGTCGATGCGCTCATGCGCCGAAGTATGCAGGGATCGCGGGAGCGGGCTGGATGAAAGCTGCTAATGTAGAAACAGTGATGCTTCAGAGAAACTGGCCTTCATGCTGGACACCCCGTTGATCGCCGCGGTCGCGGCCGTCGTGCGCGAAGGCAGCTTCGAGCGCGCCGCGCGCGTGCTGCATGTGACGCCCTCGGCGGTGTCGCAGCGCATCCGCCTGATCGAGGAGCGGCTCGGCACCGTGCTGATCGTGCGCGGCCAGCCGTGCACGGCGACCGAAGCCGGGGCGCGGCTGTGCCGCCACGCCGAGACGGTCGCGATGCTCGAGCAGGACCTGCGCAACGAGCTGCCGGGCCTCGCGCCGCGCGAGCGTCACGGCGAGGGCGCTCGCGCGACGATCCGCATCGCGATCAACGCCGACAGCCTGGGCACCTGGTTCATCGGCGCGCTGGCCGAGTTCTGCCGCGAGGAGGGCACGCTGGTCGACATCGCGCTCGACGACCAGGACCAGACCTCCGGCTGGCTGCAGCGCGGCCAGGTGCTGGCGGCGGTCACGTCGCTCGCGAAGCCGGTGCAGGGCTGCCGCAGCCGGCGCTTGGGCGTGCTGCGCTACTGCGCGACGGCGAGCCCGGCGTTTGCCGCGCGCTGGTTCGCGTCAGGGGTCGGTGCCGAGGCCCTGGCGCGCGCGCCCAGCCTGCGCTTCGACCGCAACGACCGGCTGCAGGATCAATGGGTGCGCCGTGTCGTGCGGCGCGACGTTGCGCTGCAGTGCCATCGCATGCCGTCGTCGCAGGCGTTCGTCGATGCGGCGCTGGCCGGCATCGGCTGGGGCATGAACCCGCTGACGCTGGTGAGCGGTCATCTGAAGGCGAAGCGGCTGGTCGAGCTGGTGCCGGATCGTCCGCTGGACGTGCCGCTGTACTGGCAGGTCGCACGATTGCCGCTGCCGGTGCTGGAGACGTTGACGCGCTGCGTGACGCGCAGCGCAAGCGCGGCACTGGGGCCGCTCTGAGCCTGCGTTGGCGTGCGCGCCGTTCGGAGCGCTAGGCCGCCGCCAGGACCGTCACGCCGAGTTTCTCGAACGCGCGCCGCTGCGCTTTCGACGTGGCCGCCGGCACGACCAGCGTCGCCACCTCGGCGGCCGGCGCGATCACGTAGGCCGACGCCGCGCCGATTTTCTCGGGCGACGCCATCACGACGGTTTCCGCCGCGCGCGCATGCAGCGCACGCTTGACGTTGGCTTCTTCGTAGTCCCCTGTGCTCAGGCCCGCCTCGGCGTGCACGCCGGTCACGCCCATGAAGTACAGGTCCGCGCGGATGCGGCTCGCGGCATCGAGGGTCGCGGCGCCGACGCTGACCATCGAGTGCTTGAATATCCGCCCGCCCAGCAGGATCAGCTCGATGTGCGGGTGCTCGCCCAGCTCCACCGCGATGCCCGGGCTGTGCGTGACCACGGTGGCGCTCAGGTCCAGCGGCAGCTGGCGCGCGAGCTGCGTCGTCGTGGTGCCGCCGTCGAGGATCAGCACCTGCCCCGGCTGCACCAGCGCCGCCGCGGCACGGGCCA
>DATEFR010000797.1:0-4910 GCA_035280545.1 Burkholderiaceae bacterium
GACGACACGATGTCGGAGATCGTGTACCTCAGCGTCAGCAGCTGGTTCTTCGCCGCAAAGGCGCTCTTGCCAAACTGCCCGGTGCGCTCGTCAGTGTCGCGCAGAGCCTTCGCAAGCGCCGCGCCGCGTTCGGTGAGCCCGCGCTCGGCCAACTCCAACTGGACGATCTCGGAGCGCGTCTTGCCGAGCACGGCCACTTCGCGCTCAAGCGCCGCGATGTAGGCGTCGTTGCTTTGCCCCTGCTTCGCCGCGTCCCTGGTTTTCTGGTTGGCGACCGCCAGCGCATCGAAGCGCGCGATCATTCCGGCCGTCGTGTTCGTCAACCCGCGCTCGGCGGCATCCTGCTTCAGGATCTCGGTGGCCGTCTTGCCGAACTCGGCGGCGAACTTCTGCTCCGCATCGATCATGCGGTAGATGCCGGCGATGAACTCGCGGTCGCCGCTGAACTTCGCGAGCTTAGCCGCCTGGTCGGGGCTCACGCCGACGCGGATCGCGTCGAGCTCGCGTTGCGCTTCCTTCGTGCGGAACAGCGCCTGCGCCTCTTCGTTGACCTTGGCGATGTACGCGGTCTTCGTCTGGTAGGCAGCCTGCTGCGCAGCAATTGAACGCTCGCGCGCGTCGGACACCGCCTTCTCGACCTCGGCCAGATGCGCCGCAGCCTGGGCCGCCTGCTCAGCATTCGCCGCCTCGGCGAGCAGGAACGCCGCGTAGACCTGCGACTGCGCGGCGGCGGTTGCGGTGGCCGAGTTGACCTGGGCGAGCGCGAGCGCCTGCGCTGCAGCTGCCTTCTCGGCGCTTTCGGCCGCCGCCTTCTCGGCAGAGCGCTGCTGCACGATCGGCTGCTTCGCGACGAGCTCGGCGCCGGCCTGCTTGAACTGCGCCGGGCTCAGCGCGCCGGCATCGCGCAGCTCTTTCAGCGTCGTCAGCTGCGTGCGGTAGGTCGCCGTCAGGCCGTTTTGAACGTCGATGATCTTCTGCGCGGCCGCAGTGCGTTCAGCCTGTTGCCGCAACGCTTGTTGCGCGGCCTTCTGCTCGGCCTGGTTCTCCGCTTCGACCGTCGCGCGCAGCTTCTCGATGTCGGCGACATCCTGCGTGTAGTTCAGCTTCTGGACCGTGGCGATGAGGCGCTCGGTATCGACGCGCCGCTTCTCGGCCAACGCGTCCGCAGCGGCGGCAGCCTTCAGCTCGGCCGAGTCCTTCGCGTATTCCTCCTGCGCGAGCTTCAACGTCGCATCGCGCACCGCGTTGATGTCGGCCAGGCGCTTCTTGAGACCGTCATCGGTCAGCGTCTTCGCCTGGTTCTGGCCAACGGCTTCTTGCTTGAGCGCTTCGGCCTGCGCGTTGATCTGGCGGATCTTCTCCACCATCGTCGTGAGCAACGCGCTCGTCTGGCTCGTCGCGCCGGCGGCGGCCGACGTGATCTTGCCGAGCGCGTCGGCACCTTTCGTGCCGACGGTCGCGAACGCACCGCCGGCGCCGTTGACCTTCTGGATCAGGTCCAGCGTGCTGTCGCCGAGGCCGAGCGTCGCGGCCTTGATGGTCTGGAACTCGACATTCGCCTTGTTCGCAGCCTGCGCCATGCGCTCGAGCCCGCGCTGGAACGTCAGCGCGGCGCGCGACATCTTCTCCTGATCGCGTACGACGATCTGCGCGGCCTTGCCGCTGTCGCTCTCGAACTTTGCGAGTCCGAGCGTCAGATCAACGGTGAGATTTGCGAGTGAGATCTCGTTCCCCTATCGCGCGCGCAGCGCAAGTGCTCCCCTATGGGGGCTTCGGCGGTTCGTGCGTCTTGATCACGATCAGCCGGTGCATCAGGTCGTCGACGTCGGTGACGCCGAAGTAGTCGATGCAGCGGTCAAGGCCAACGCCGAAATCGCAACCGCCCATGCCGTTGGCGATGCAGTTGAAGACCGTGATGGCCAGGTCGTCTTCAGGAGTGAAGTCGGGACCGACTCCCTCCAACTTCGCGCCCGCCGGTATGTCTAGGCGGGCGCGGAGTTTTTTGCGATCGCGTCCTGCTGCGTGATGTGGTCGACGACGGAACGCAGGATGGCCTCGGCGACCTTGCCCACCCACTGGATGCTGTCGCTGCACACGTCGTCCCACAGCTCCGGATCGAAGGGCACCGGGTCCGACGCACCGACGCCGGCGCCGAGCAGGTCGGCTTCGGTGAAGCCTTCCCAACCCGTCACGTACTTGCGGACGTGCTCGATGCCCACCGACCACGTCCGCGTGTCGCCGGTGCCTGTCAGCAGGCCGGACCAATCGGCCTCGGGAGGACGGGTGATGAACACCTTCTTCCCGTCCTCCAGCTCGACCGTCTTCTCACGGCTGCGCTTGCGCGCAGCGAGGAGCGCTGCCTTGTCCATCGGGCTCAGGCCGCCAGGTAGCAGATCTGGCCGCGGATCGTCACGCTCAGCTGGCCGGTGCCGGTCGCGCCTTGCGTGACCGATTCACCGGGGATGCTCGGCTGGCCGCGGAACAGGCGTTGCGCGCCGCCGGGGAAGGTGATGCGGAAGACGAGGTAGCCAAGGCTGCGTGCAACTTGGCGAATCTTCATCATCGCCGCGTTGTCTTCCTTCAGCGAGCGCACGTCGATCGTGACCGTCTCGGCCGCGTTCTTCAGCGTCAGCAGCTTCTCGCGCGTGTCGATCAGGGTGCCGATGTCCTCGGTCTTGCCGGCGCCGCCACCCAGCTGGTACTGGGTCGATTGCGACAGCGTCGACCACGCCGTGATCGGCACGAACACGCCCGAGGTGAACACCGCGAAGTTGGTCGTGTCGATGTCCTCGAGACCGAAGCTGTCGGCCGACGGCGAACCGGTATCGGTGACGCGCGCGGCCTGGCCGTCGATCTCGTCCATGCCCAGGATGTTGTTGAAGTAGCCGGCACTGCCGAACGTGAGGCCATGCGCGGCCATGCTCACCACGCCGGGGTTGGACAGCGAGATGCCAGAGATGGTCTTCGGCGCACCTTCGGTCGAGCCGATCTCGACGCGTACGCCGCTACCGATGATGATGTCGTTGCTCATGGGGAATCGCCTTTCAAGGGACGGATGAACCGGCGGCGCCGGCGGGTTTGCGTTGACGAAAAAAAGCCCGCGCGAGGCGGGCGACGGGGGCGGAAAACGAAACGGCCCGCGCGAGGCGGGCCGTGTTCGGGGGGGTTGTTGTTCAGGGTGTCGGAGTCTTCAGCACCGGCAACTCGGGGCGCTCGCCGCGGCGCCAGGCACGCACAAGCTCATGCACGACCAGCCAGTGCTCGCCGCCGGCGGCTTCGAGCTCGGCGCGGTACTCGGGCGTGACGACGCCGGCCCGTTCCGCGGCATAACAAGCGGGTCCGCGCGAGATGCGTCGAGCCTCGCAGATCAGGCAGGTGAACATGCCCGTGTGCCAGGCACGTTCACTCGCCGTCATGCAGTCCGGGCAGACGGTCACGCCGTCGCTCCTAGGCCCGCTTCACATGCGACGCGCTGACGCTGACCTGTGCGGAGGTCACGAGCTGCGCGTCGTCGAGACCGGACCAGCTGACCGAGCCGTTCATGCTGACCTGGATGTCCTGGGTGTCGTCGTCTGGCAGCACGCCGATGAAGGCGATCGCCGCGGCCTCGGCCTGGTTGCGGTCAGCTTTGTGCACCGTTTGCGATGCCACGACCTTGTCGAGTTCGGCGGTGACGAGAAGAGCGACAGCGGCCTTGTCGGCGCCACGGACGGTGAACGAGTAGCTCATGAAGTGGTTCCCTTCTATGGAATGCCGCGACGCGCGGCAGGATTCGATCAGCACGAGACGAACTGACCGGCCCGCAGCCAGCCGTGCCAGCACTGCAGGTGATGGATGCTCGGCTGCAGCGTCGGCTTGTCGTGGTTGCCGTCGAATTGCCAATCAGGACCGCTGCCGGGCCGCAGGTTCAGGAGGCTCACGCTGCCGCAGCCGGGGCAGCACAGCGCGATCGACTTCGGGCCATCGTCGTCCTCGAGGATCTCGAAGTCACCGCGCATTGGCGCGTAGTTCTCGATGCGGATGACGTTGACCCACAGGCCGGCGACGCGGCGCGCCGCGCACGAATTGGTGCTCATCCCCATGTCAGCTCCAGATCGGGACCGCGAACACGCCGGCCCGCACCTTGATGTCAGGGTCGACGCCGTCCGGGTCGTTGCCATCACAGGGATAGCCGGCGGCGTCGAGCGCGGCGATCGCCTGGGCCTCGAGCAGGTCCGACTGCTCGCGCGTCTCGCCCCAGCACTCCACGTGGAACATCTCGCGGGTCGCCAGCAGCGTGTTGTCGAGGCCGCGCTCGCGCTTCACGTCGACGCGCCGGAAGATGATGAAGGGGTACGGGTCTTCTTCGTCCGCCGCATCCTGGCGCACGCGGTCCTGGGCATCGGTCGGGAAAGGGCTGCCGGTCAGGGCCGCTCGCAGAATCTCGCCACCACTCATCACTTGCCTCTCTGGTTGAGCCGCTGGAAGTACCTGGTCAGCGATTCGGTGATCGCCGACAGCGACGCGGTCGCCAGAACCGCCTCGGCGGCGCGCGTGAGGAACGGCACCGGGTGGTGGTTGCGCTTCGTCGCGAAGTGCACCCAGCGCCAGTAGTACGGGTCGTCCGGGTTGTCGGCGCTGCGCCGGCCGGTCGTCGCCTTGAACGTCGCGACCGCGCCCTTCTGCAGCGGCCGGATGTTCACGAACACGCCGACGTCGCCGGTGCGGTTCGTGTCTTTGCTGTTGCGGATCGCGAGCGCGCGCCGCAGCGTGCCTTTGCGGCGCACCAGCACGCCCTTGCGGTAGATGTCGTGCGACAGCTGCGGGGTCTCGGCGATCGCGCGCGTCAGCACGAGCTCGGCACCGGCGCGCAGCGCGCGGCGCGCCGGGCCTCGGCGCAGCTCGGGCGCGAGCGCCGCCAGCGCGGTGAC
>DATEFR010000798.1:0-3330 GCA_035280545.1 Burkholderiaceae bacterium
CGCCGTGATCAACCTCAACCGCTTCGACCTCGTCTCGCTGCGGCTCTTCGTCGCCGTGGCCGATGCGGGCAGCCTGACCGCCGGGGCCGATCGGTTCGGCATCTCGCTGGCGGCCGCGAGCAAGCGCATCGCCGAGCTCGAGCAGCATTGCGGCATGGCGCTGCTGGAGCGCGGGCAGCGCGGCGTGCGCGTGACCGCAAACGGCCAGACCCTGCATCGCCATGCGATCGAGGTGATCGCGCGCCTGGAACAACTGGCGCTGGCGGTCGACGACCTGCACACCGGCACCAGCGGCCATCTGCGCCTGTGGGCCAACCCGTCGGCATTCGGCGGATTCCTGCCGCGCGTGCTGGCCGAGTACGCGCTGAAGCACCCGGACGTGAAGATCGACCTCGAGGACGCGCTCAGCGAGGACGCGATCCGCGCCGTGCAGAAGGGTGTCGCCGAGCTGGCCGTGATCGGCGACAACGTGCCGTGCGAAGACCTCGAGACCTTGGTTTGCAACGTGGACGACCTGGTGCTGCTGGTGCCGCGCGATCACCCGTGCGCGCACCAGGACGTGGTGACCGTCGAGGCCGCGCTGGCCCATGACCTGATCACGCTGCCGCGCAGCGCATCGCTGACTCGAAAGGTGATGGCCGCGGCCGAGTCGGTCGGGTGCACGCTCAAGATCCGCGTGCAGGTCCGCAGCTTCGACTCGATGTGCCGCATGGTCGCGTGCGGGCTGGGCCTCGCGATCCTGCCGCATGCGGCGGCCGAGCTCTACGCGAACGCGCTGGGGCTGGCGCTGGTCGAGCTGCAGGGGCTGGAGGTCAAGCGGCGGCTGTTGCTGGCGATGCGGCGCCGAACCGAGCTGTCGCCGGCCGCGTCGGCGCTGCTGCAGATGATCGAGCAGGCGTCTTCAGCGCAGCAACTCGACGGCGGACCGTGACCGGTCCTGGAGTTCCGCAAACGATGTCAAGGTGCCCGCGATGGCGCTGGCCGCGACGGTCGCCGGACTCGCCAGCCACACCTGCCCAGGCCCCGAGCGGCCCGGGAAGTTGCGGTTGATCGCGCTGACCGTGACCTGATCGGTCGAGGTCGACGCGCCGGGTCCGCAGTTCGCGCAGGCGCCGCAAGCCGGCTGCAGGATCTGCGCCCCGACCGCCTCGAACGCGGCAAGCCAGCCCTGTTGGATGCAATGCGCGCGCACGTCCTCCGTCCCGAACTGGAGATACAGCGTGACGTGCGGCGCGACGCGCAGCCCCTGCTGTGCGGCCCACGCGAGCACCGCGTGGTACTGCGCGAAGTCCTCGCGCTTGCCGGCGGTGCACGAGCCGCCGTAGGCGATGTCGACGCGTGGCCGCTCGGTGAGCTGCGCCAACGGCTGCCCCAGGCCCGGGTCGCCGGGGCGGGCGACCATCGTCGACACCGCCGCGGCGGCTATGCGCAGCGTGCCCGCATAACGCGCACCCGGATCGCTGTGCATCCACGGCTCGATCTCGAAGGCCACGCCGCGTCGCTCGCGCAAGAAGCGCACGGTCTCGTCGTCGGGCTCGACCAGGCCGGTCAGGCCGCCCAGCTCGGCGGTCATGTTGGTCAGCGTCGCGCGCTCGTCGGTGGCCAGCGCGCGCACCGCCTCGCCGCCGAACTCGAACACGCGGCCGACGCCGGCACCGGCGCGGATCTCCGGCAGCGCGAGCAGGTGCAGCACCAGGTCCTTGGCGCCGACACCCGGCGGCAAGCGTCCCTGGACTTCGATCCGCAGCACCTCGGGCTGCGCGAGCCGCACCGCACCCGTCAGGAAGGCGTTGGCCATGTCGGTCGTGCCGACGCCGATCGCCACGCAGCCCAGCGCACCGCTGTGCGGCGTGTGCGAATCGGTGCCGGCGATCAGTTGGCCCGGCAGCGCGAGCCGCTCGGCGACGAGTGCGTGCGAGATGCCGCGCGAACCCTCGCCGTCGACGGCATAGCCGTAGTCCTGCAGGCCGTGCTTCGCGACGAACGCTCGGTGCGCGGTCGACAGCCGGCGCACCCCGCTGATCAAGTTGTTCGCCACGTGCACCGGGCTGCGCTCGACATACGACAGGTGATCCTCGAAGCAGACGATGCTGGCCGGGTCGTGCAGGCGATGCTCCGCGCCGGCGTGCTGCTCGAGCAGATGCGCGCACATGCCGGTGTAGTACTCGTGGATGAAGCGCAGGTCGGTGCGCACGAAGCCCGGCCGCACGCGATGCCGTTCGACGATCTTGTCGAACAGCGTCTTCGGCTCCGGCGTCGGCACCGGGGCGGGTGCGTCCGGGCCCAGGCCGTAGCGCAGCAGTCCACCGGCGCGCACGATCGCGGCAGCCAGCGGGTCGCGGCCGGCCAGCAGCTCGTCCAGCGTCGGCCGCTCGCCGCGCTCGAGCCGCTCGACGAGGCCGAGGTCGGTGCTGGTCAGCAGGCCGAGGTTGTCCGCGTTCTGCCGGTAGATGCGCTCGAAGCTTTCGGCGATCACGAGGCGCACGCCGGCCGACAGCTCGGCGAGCGGGCTGTGCTCGCGCGAGCTGCCCTTGCCATAGCGCCGCCCGCCGATCAGCACGCCGACGCCGGCACGGCGCAGCGCATCGACGCCGATCGGCCGCTCGCCATTCGCCGTGAAGCCGGTGTGCGCGTGGCGCCCGAGCACCGCGTCGAAGTGCACCATCGCCGGCAGCGGCGTGATCTCGTCCGTGGAGATGTCGTCGCGCAGCGGGCCGGCCTCGGCCCGCGAAAGATCGCGCCCGGCGAGCTGCTCGCGCACCAGCGCCGGGTCAGTACACAGGAACAGGCGCCGGCCCCAGCCGACCGCGGCGGATTCGGTCATTGCGCTTCGACGCCCGCCTTCTTCACGAGCTGGGCGTAGCGCGCCCGCTCGCTGCGGAAGAAGGGCATCGCCTTGTCGGCCCGCCCGACATTGATCACGTTGCCTTGCTTGGCCATCGCCTCCTTGACCTCGGGATCGTTGAACGCGGTGACGATCGCGGCATGCACGCGCCCGACCTCGGCGGCCGGCAGGCCCTTGGGCGCCATCACGGCGAACCACGCCTCCACCACGTAGTCGGGCAAGCCCTGCTCGACGAAGGTCGGAATCTCCGGCGCCGCGGGCACACGCTGCGTCGTTGCGATGCCGATCGCGCGCAGCGCACCCGACTTCAGGTGCGCCTGCACGCTGGGCAGCGCGGCGGTCGCGAAATCCACCTGCCCGCCGATCAGGTCGGTCAGCATCGGGCCGACGCCCTTGTACGGGATGTGGCGCGCGCTGACCTTGGCCTCGTCGAGGAACATCGCGCTTGCCAGGTGCAGGATGGTGCCGTTGCCTCCGGAGGCGTA
>DATEFR010000799.1:0-3444 GCA_035280545.1 Burkholderiaceae bacterium
CTGCACGTCCAGCGCGGCGGCGTCGATGCTGCGGTCCAGGTCGAACTGCAGCGTGATCTGCGACGAGCCCAGCCCGCTGAGCGAGGTCATCTGCGACAGGCCCGCAATCAGCGAGAACTGGCGCTCCAGCGGCTGCGCGACATTGGAGGCCATGGTCTCGGGGCTCGCGCCGGGCAGGTTCGCCGAGACCTGGATGGTCGGGAAGTCGACCTGCGGCAGCGGGGCCACCGGCAGCAGCGGGAACACCGCGATGCCGACAAGCAGGATCGCCGCGGCGAGCAGCGCCGTGCCGATCGGACGCTTGATGAAGCCGGCGGAGATGCTCACTTCTTCTCTCCGCCCTGCACGCCCGCATCCGCCAGCTTCGCGCCGCCACGCGCCGTGTCGGCAATGCGCGCACCGGGCTTGAGCTTGTATTGGCCGTCGACGACGACACGCTGGCCTGCGCTCAGGCCCTTGTCGATCACCGCGATGCCATCCTGGATGCTCGCGACCTCGATGTTCTGCGTCTGCACCGTCTGGCCGTCGGCATCGACAACGTAGACGTAGATGCCGCCAGGGCTGCGCTGCACCGCCGCGGCCGGCACCGTCAGCGCGCCCTGGCGCTGGCCCAGCACGAGCCGCACGTTGACGTACTGGCCCGGCCACAGCGCATGCGTCGGGTTCGCGAAGCTGCCCTTGAGCTGGATCGTGCCGCTGGTGGTGTCGATCTGGTTGTTCAGCAGGATCAGCTTGCCGCTGCCGAGCAGCTCGCTGCCGGTACGCGCATAGGCCTGCACCTGCGGCGGCTCGCCGCGGCCAACGGCGTTCAGCGCGCGGTTGATGTCGGGGAACGCCTCTTCCGGCAGCGTGAACACCACCGAGATCGGGTCGACCTGGTTGATCACCACCAGGCCGTTCGCATCGGTCGCATGCACGATGTTGCCCGGGTCCACCAGCCGCGCGCCGACACGCCCACTGATCGGCGCGGTGATCGTCGTGAAGCCGAGCTGCACCTGCGCGTAGTGGATCTGCGCATCGTCGGTCTGCACCGCGGCTTCGAGCTGCGCGACCAGCGCCTTCTGCGTGTCGAGCTGCTGCTGCGTCGCGGCCTGTTCGGCGATCAGCGCGGTGTAGCGCGTCAGGTCGACCCGCGCGTTGCCGAGCGTGGCCTGGTCCTTCGCCTTCTGCGCCTGTGCCTGCGCGAGCTGCGCCTGCAGCGTACGCGGGTCTAGCCGCGCGAGCATCTGGCCGGCCTTGACGTCCTGTCCTTCGACAAAGCCGACCTGGTCGAGCTGGCCATCGACGCGCGCCTTCACGGTGACGCTCTGCGCGGCGGTCACGGTGCCGATGCCGGCGCGGTAGAGCGGCACGTCCTGCTGCTTCACGGCCGCGGTCGTGACCTGCACCGGCGGCGGCGCCGACGGCTCGGTCTTCTTGCCGTTGTCGGCCGCATGCGCCGGGCGGTTCATCGCCCACACGCAAGCCGTGCCGGCCAGTGCGAGCACCAGCAGGCCGGCCCAGGTGGATCGCTGTCGGAAGAAGAAGAAAGAGGAGGAGCTCGTGTTCATGTCGTGGGCTTGGAAGTCGTCGTCGAATTCGAGGCCAGCGGCGCCGCGGGCGTCCAACCACCGCCGGTCGCGGTGATCAGGCTGACGCTGGCGGCGAGCTGGCGGCCCTGCAGTTGCACGGCGGTGCGCTGGTTCGACAGCGACAGCGTCTGCGCGGTGATGACGCTCAGGTAGCTCGCCGTGCCCGCGCGGTATTGGCTCAGCGCCAGGCGTTCGGCAAGCTGCGCGGCCTGGACCGCCTTGGCCTGCAGATCGCTCTCGCGATCGAGCACGCCGAGGGTGGCCAGGTTGTCCTCGACCTGCTGGAAGCCGCTCAGCACGGTCTGCTTGTACTGAGCCACCGCGGCGTCGTAGGCCGCGACGGCCTGCGCGTCGTGCGCGCGGCGCGCGCCGCCGTCGAACACCGTCTGCGCCAGGGCCGCGCCTAGCGACCACACGCGGCTCGGCGTGTCGAACAAGCTGCCCAACCCCGCCGCGCTGAAGCCTGCGCCCGCGCTCAACGTCAGCGACGGAAAGTAGGCCGCGCGCGCGACGCCGATGTTCGCGTTGGCCTGCGCGACGCGGCGTTCGGCCGCCGCAATGTCGGGCCGCCGCTCGAGCAGCTCCGACGGCAGGCCTGGCGGCGATGCCGGCACGCGCACCTCGAACGGCTGCGCCGCGCTCGCCGGTGCAAGGCTGAACGCGGCTGGCGCGCGGCCGGTGAGGATCGCGATCGCATGCTCGAGCTGGCTGCGCTGAGCGTCGAGGTCCGCGGCCTGCGCCTGCGTCGTCGTGAGCTGGCTCTCGGCCAGCGCGACGTCGGACAGCAGCGCGACGCCGGCGCGGTACTGGGCCTGCGTCAACTGCAGCGAGCGCGCGTAGGCCTCCGTGGTCGCGGCATACAGCTCGCGCAGCTGGTCGGTGATGCGCAGTTGGAAGTAGTCCTGTGCGAGCGCGGCCTGGATGCTCAGGTGCGCCGCGGCGAGGTCATCGCCGCTGGCCTGCGCGCCGGCCTCGCCCGCTTCGATGGCGCGCCGCACGCTGCCCCACAGGTCGGGCTCCCAACTGGCCGCGAGCGCGAGGTCGACCGTGTTGCCGGTCTTCACGCCGTTCGTGTTGGTGCGTGCGCGCTGCACGCCGGCCGACGCGCCGACACTGGGATAGAGCCCGGCACGCGCGGCATCGGCCAGCGCCTTCGCCTCGCGGTACTGCGCCTCGGCGACGTGCAGATTCTGGTTCGCGCGCTCGGCATCGGCCATCAGCGCGTTGAGCGCCGGATCGCGATAGCTCTCCCACCAGGGCTGCCCGCTTTCGGCCGGCTTCGGATCGGCGCTCTTCCAGCCCGGGCTCTCCTTGTACGCGGCGGGGACGTCGACGCTGGGGCGTACGTAGTCCGGACCGACAGCGCAGCCAGCCAGAGCGAGGGCGGTGGCCAGCGCGATCAACCGGTGCGCGGATCGACGCGCGGCGCAATGCGAAGACAGGTCCATGTCCGTGGCGGGAAACGAAGAGTGGCAGCGAGACTTCGCGCCACTCTAGGCACCGCACCGGCTGGCTACGCTGTCGCGAAACTGACGTTTTTGTCAGCTTCGCGCCTGATGTGCTCTGGCAGATTCGTGCGGCCGCCACCTTGCTTGCAGCACAATCTGAATACGGCAGCGCAGGATGGAGGGCAGGCGATGATCGATCAGGACACGCGGTCACTGGTGCTGCAGCACTACCCGGTATTGCGCGAGCTTCCCGCCGACACGTTCGACGTGCTGATGGCCAGCGCCACGTTCATGGCGGTTCCCGCGGGCGCGATGATGTTCGATGAGAACCAGCCCTGCATGGGCTTCGCGCTGCTGCTGTCGGGTCGCGCACGTGTCGTCAAGGCCGCGCCCAATGGCCGAGAGCTTCATCTGTACGACGTGAC